>JBPYDQ010000872.1:0-3691 GCA_051986135.1 Terriglobales bacterium
GGCGACGAAGCTTTGATCGACGACAAAACCGTGTTTATCGTCAAACGAACTTGAATAGCCCCCTCTCTAATATTCTTAGCTTCCTGAGCATTGGTCCCATTCGAAGTCGGCCATTGCCGGAGGTCAATTTTTGCGGGCGCCACCCAGATAGGAAAAGTTGTCGTTCGGAAGCGGGTCCAGTCAGAAAGCCGGGTCCTAAGCCTTTCGCGCTATGGCATCAATTTCTACTTTAATACCGTTCCACAGAACCGACTGTACGGTGGTACGTGCCGGGCGAATGCCGGAAAAGAATTCCGAATAAGCACGATTAAAACCATCGAAATCCCGAATGTCCCCCAGGTGACAGCTACACTTTACGACATCCTCGAAACTGTATCCGGCTGCTGCAAGAATTTTTCCGATGTGGGACAGCGTCAACCGCGTTTCGTCCTCGATCGAACCTCTCACCACTTCACCCGTCCGTAAATCCAAAGGGCCCTGTCCGCTGATGAACAACCAGCCATCTATTTCGACCGCCGCGGAATAAGATCCAGTCGAGACCAGTTTATCTGGGTGCTTTATTTCCTGCTTGCGCATGATGCATCAACCTTCCCTTTCCTCTTTCGATCAATGAGTGTGAAGAAATCGACTGACGGAATCGGTGAGCTGGTGCCGAATCCGGTTTCCCATGGCGCGGATCGAGCTTCCATGTCCTTGATAACTGGGCTGGTGCCACCGCATGGCTGCTAGAAGATAGCAGCTTCTCGACGGATGCGTAAGCCCAAAGTTCGACTGTGAGCCAGCGTCGTCCAGTCAACTGGCCAAAAGTTTATTCATCGGAGGCAATCTGACTTGACCGGCAAGGCAGGGTAAATGAAAATTAGCTGCCCTCAGGCGGAACGAACACGCTCGTGGCCATAGGGAGAATGAAGCCGAGACCAATATGAGCGATCGCATGAAGTTTCTTCGTTTTGGACTGACCGGCCATAGGATCGAGCGTTTGCGGAAATGGTTGGTCGAACCCGGCGCGGCTTGCCCAACGACATGATGCGATTCCGCGAGCACGTGGCCGACGCCGCCCGGTTTTGTAACCCCGTTCGCGTGAACGACGACACGCGAGCGTTTCTCTCCTACTCACTGCCGGCACCAGACTTCACGGCGGATGGACTGTGCTTATCTCGTCGAGCTCGTCGCCGTCGCGCGCATAAGTTTTGCTTAGACGAGTTGTTCCGATGAATCGGGTGCACACGAAGGCAGACCAGACGCGGGCAGCCGGTATCACTCACCCTGGCCGTCTGGGGCGAGTTCGCTGGACAATCTGTGCCATGCTTTTCGCAGCGACCTCAATCAATTACATGGACAGGCAAGTAATTGGTCTGCTCAAGCCCACGCTCGAAAGTAGCATCGGCCTCACGGAACTCAACTACGGCTACATCGTCACCGCATTCCAGGTGGCTTATGCCGCCGGACTGGTCGTCGCGGGGCGCTTGGTTGATCGGGTAGGCATTCGTTCTGGCTACTCACTTTTCATGAGCATGTGGAGTCTGGCCAGCATGGCCCATGGTCTGGCCCGCTCCGCTCTTGGCTTCGGCATAGCACGCTGTTTTCTCGGTCTGAGTGAAGCTGGCAACTTTCCGGCAGCCGTCAAGACTGTAGCCGATTGGTTTCCACAGACTGAGCGCTCATTGGCTACCGGCATTTTTAACTCTGGTGCGAACGTGGGTGCCATTATTGCTCCCGCCATCATTCCCTGGATCGCCCTTCGTTTCGGCTGGCGCACGGCATTTGTCGTCACGGGTCTCTTCGGGCTGCCGTGGATTCGATGGTGGCTGAAGAACTATCGCAGACCTTCTGAATACCCGCGGCTGACCAGAACCGAGTTCGACCACATCTACGGCGACGCGGGTGTCCCGGTGGAGCTAGACAGCCCATGGTTGAAGCTCCTTACCTACCGACAAACGTGGGCGTTTTCTATTGCGAAGTTTCTCACAGATCCCATCTGGTGGTTCTACCTCTTCTGGTTGCCGTCCTTCTTCGATTCTCGATTTCATCTAGGCTTGTCGCATATCGGTCTGCCACTGGTCATCGTCTATAACGTGTCGGTGGTAGGCAGCGTTGCTGGAGGATGGCTGCCGGCACTGTTTTGCGGTATGGGCCTGGATACCGCGAAAGCGCGAATGTTCGCCATGTTCACCTGTGCCATCTTGGCTCTTCCCGTTCTAATGGCTGGCAGTTTGAATTCCGAATGGGCCGCCATCGGATTGCTTAGTCTTGCCGCGGCCGCACACCAAGGGTGGTCCGCGAACCTGTTCACCACCGCTTCAGACATGTTCCCGCACACCGCGGTTGGTCGGGTGGTCGGCGTTGGCGGAATGGCGGGTGCCGTCGGCGGAGCACTTTTTGCCGCCAGTACCGGAGCGATTCTGCACTTTACCCACAGCTATAAGGCTCTTTTTGATATCTCCGCCTGCGCCTACTTGATATCGCTTGCAGTCATTCGGATCATGGCTCCTAATCTGAGGAAGGTGGACTTCAGCGCATGAATCTCTATGTAACAAAACGAAAGTCCCGACCTGAGACCTCCTCTTGCCCTCACCTAAGTCGATCTCGGTTTGGTTGTGGCCGGCTTAAACGATTAGCAATTCATCCGGTCCAGCGACCGGGTGGCCTCCATGCTCCTAGGTCGCGCACCTTGCATTTTGCTGACGCTGCAGTGGGTGTCATCAGAGCGGCGCACGTTTGGCAAGTGCATACAGGGCTTAATAAAGAAGAAACTGACGAAGAAAAACCAGGCTAGAATTTCGTGTGGAAGCCTTCCATGTCTCTAACCATATACAGTTTAGGAGATCCCAGTAACCTGGATATCCCGCCGGTTGGCTTGGGCATCGTCGACACGAGAGTGAACTTCAACAACAACAATGACAGCTTCTGCCCCAGGCAACAGGGACAGGGTTACCCCGCCAGATCGAGTTGACGCTTGGAGCAACGTTTTTAGTTTCGCCAATCAAAAAGGGGGGTCCAGGAAAGTGACGAGCAGATTGCTATCAGCAGCGGTTCTGTTGGTCGCGTTGAATGTGTGGGCGGCTGATCCGTGGCAGAAACCCTATAAGCAATGGGATGCGCAAGATGTGCGCCAGATTTTGAACAACTCCCCCTGGTCGAAGGCCATCGAGGCTGAACCCAAGGACAAGAAAAACAACCTGGAAGCACCGGAGGGCGCACCTACCGCCGCTGGCGGCGTACCGCGCGCAGAGGCAGAGGACGCGGAAGAAGACAATGAAAAGGGTCAGGAGCGTGAACGAGGTGAGACAGAGGAGAAGAAGGATGAGATCAGGTTCCTGGTTCGCTGGGTATCGTCCAGAACTCTCCGCGAGGCTTCCGTCCGCGGCCAGGTGCTGCAAGGAAAGATTCCCGAGGCTGATGCAGACAAGAACCTGCCTCCAACAGCCCAAGACTATGAAGTAGCGCTGGTGGGGGCTGACATGAGCGCTTTTAACCGAGCGAGTGAGTCCACGCTGCGGGATAAGACTTATCTGGTTCCACGAAAATCAAAGCAAAAAGTCAGGGCCAGCCAAGTAGAAATCGTGCGAACAGCGGATGGAAAGAGAATCAACGCCATCGTCTTCCACTTCCCCAAGACGAGTGTGACCGGTCAACCGATCATCTCGGCGGACGAGAAAGAACTCCAGTTTCTTAGTCGGGGAGCGGATTT
>JBPYDQ010000873.1:0-4512 GCA_051986135.1 Terriglobales bacterium
TGGTGTTGGGCGGTGAAAGTGCCCCACATCTACCGGTCAACTCGCTCGATCTGATTCTGATCGCTTACGCCTATCACGAATTCTCAGAACCCAAAGCGATGATGGCTGCGGTCGATCGGGCTCTGAAGCCCGATGGCCGTCTGGTCATCATCGAATACGCGGAACAGCATCCATTCGGCCCGCAAGACAACGCGGAGAGGATGACGTTAAATCAAATCCGCGCGGAAATCGAACCGACTGGCTTCGACCTGGATCAAGTAATGGACTTGCTGCCTATTCAGCACGGGCTCATTTTCACCAAGCGTCCGGGACGCTGAACTCTACTGTCTCAGATTGGCGGCCCAATTCACCGTCACGGTCACCGGCGAGGATGATTCCACCGGTAAATTCAGCAAAAAGCGGCGGCCATTGTCCGCAACTTGATAGTGGCTATGGCGTGGAGTGGATTCGAGGCGTGCCTCAAACAAAGTTCTGGGGATCCCGGCCTCGAAGGCTCGTACGCCGGTTTTCACATCCACGGCCATCAATCTGTCGCCACTGACGTAGTACAATTCTTTGCCCTCTCTCTGCCACAAGGGTTCCGTCCCGCCTCCCGTTGAAAGTTGCCATCTGCCCTCCGTGGGGGGAAAACTCTGAACGTAAACCTCCTCGCGGCCCGACTCATCCGAGGTATAGGCTACCCAATGGCCATCCGGTGAGATTCGGGGATATTCCATCGCGGGAAGTACCGCCGGTTTGCCTCCGGCCAGCGGTAAGGCCCGAGTCTTGCGGCCAATTCTATACAACAGGAGGCGCCCATCGGGAGACCAGCACTCGGTTTGCTTGTCTTCGCTTGAGACTAATAACGCCTTGGGCTCGGCAGTGCCGGTCACCGGCTTTAAGAAGATGTCCACCACTCCGTTCCGCACCGCATTGAAAGCTATTTGGTGGCCATCAGGAGACCAGATAGGGTCTGTCTCGTCTGCAGGGTCGAAGGTGAAGCGAGAAGAGGAGCCGCGCAGAAGATCGAATAGCCACAAATCGCGGGCGCTGCTCTGCGCGCTTGCGCGGGAGACCACGAGCTTCTTTTCATCTGGAGAAAGCGCCGGATTGGAATAGTCCCCCGGCTCGCCGACGCTGCTGAGCCGTCGGCCCTGGCGGTCGAACCAAATCAATTCGGTGCGGCTGGTCTCCGTCCGAGTCCGATAAGCTAAGACGCCGGTTTGCGACACTGAAAAAGCAGCTCGCCCCAACCCTCTGGTTAGTCCGATCAGGATTCCATGCATTATGACTGAGGGTTCGCCTACCAGTACCAGCTTCCTCAGATCGAAGGCCTGGCGTAATAAGTCTGCGCCGGCCGTGAATAGGAGGTAGGCAGGGGCGCCGCGGAACGGAGAGGCGCAAAGAGCGTTGGTATTCGAGCTGACAAGGCGTTTGCTCCTCTTTGAGTCGAGAGAGGCAACGTAGATGCCCGTATTTTCAGAGCGCGCACTCTGCGCCAGATAGATGAAATGATGCCCGTCTGGAAGAAATTGGGGCAATGCGTGCTGCGTTTCGTGGTTTGCCCTATCGAGCGCTGTGGCCGGCGTGGGTTCTCCTCCGGAGGCAGAAACACGATAAATCTCCGGGCCCGCGCCATCAATCAGGATGACGCCGTTCCGGCTCCAAGTCCCGCGCCCAGCGGGCGTGTCACAAATCGCTTGGGGAGGTCCGCCATGCAGATCGATTCGTTTCAGCTTCCCGGCTGCAAAGAAAGCAATAGACTGGCTATCGGGCGACCAGAACGCAGCAGTCACCAGTTCGGTGCCCGCCAGCGGCTCAGCAGTAATTGAGTCCAAAGGACGCACCCAGAGCTGTTTCTGACCGTCCGCCGCTTCCCCGATGAATGCCAATCGGGAACCATCCGGAGACAGGGCGAGCGAATCCAGATCCGGGATAGTGACTTTTGCGGGGGGTGAAATGAGAAAACGAATGGCCTGCTGTTCGGGTGTTGTCCTCCGAAAGCCTAGCCAGGCGATAACCAACGCCGGCACAATCGCCGCGACCACCACTAGCAGCCAGAATGTGGTCCGGCTTCGCGCCGGTTTCCAGGGCTGCGCAGCATGGGATGGCTTTTCGTAGACCACCGCAACTTCGTCTTTGGCCTCTTCCGTGCGGCCGGTTTCAATTGGTTTGGCAATTTTCGCTGGATCTGCCGGCTCGATAGCCAACTGGGAAACAGCTCCGTTGAAACGGTATCCATATCGGGGAAGCGTCTCGACCCATTCCTCCCCGTGCGCCCCGAGAACTTTTCGCAGAGCAGAAACCTGGAAGGCCAAATTCGCTTCTTCCACAAAGGTGCCTGGCCACAGCGCCTGTAACAACTCTTTCTTGGTGAGCACCCGGTCCCGGCCTTCCACTAGCAAAAGAAGGAGATCGAATGTCTTTGGCGCTAGTGTCAGACTTTTGCCCTCGCAAAGCAACAGCCGTTTCGCCGCTTCCAGCCGAAAAGGCCCGAATTCGTACACGGTGCTCTTTGCCTTTTCCATTACTACCTCTGGGAGAGGACCGAATTTCTACTCGCCCCCCGCAAGCTGCTGATCAAAGCCCTCCAAAGCTCTCGGGTCTCGGCACATTCAGGCGGCCGTCGAACCCGAGGTGGGTCGCGGAGTTCCCGCCCGAGCGCACCCTGGATTACGGTTCAGTATACATCCGCTCGATGCTGTTCGATCCGCGCCTTCGTCCCTCCCAACTTGAGCTTCGGCCTCCAAAACTTCAAAATTGCAAGCGATATCTTTTCTATGACTTCCATGCACGGTGCCTGTGTCTGCCTGCTTCATCTCTCGATCCCTGCATACAATCCCGTTTCATCTACCCGAGGGCGGAAATCCGGCGTACTGTTTGCCCCAAACAGCCGCTGCGCCAGGCCGCTTTCCGCCAGGAGCAGCCAATATTACCCCGGGTGCTCGATTGACGGGCCCGCCGGTCTTCACTATCCCATGGCGGAACTGCGCCAGGCACCCGATAGAGCGCGTCACGAACCGTTTGGAGAGGCGGATTACCGCACCTTGACAACGTCTGCGAAGGCATTGTCCCAGCGCTGTGCCGCGGCCGATTCATCCCATTCGAGGGCGTGGGAATACAGCTTCAAAGGCATCGCGGGATTCGCCTGACCGAGCCGCTTTGAAACAGTTGGAATGGGTACGCCCTGACTGAGCAGTTGACTGGCATGACCGTGTTGGCGGCGGACTGCCCAGAGCCGCGGCCGCCTCAGTCACCTGATGTGCTCGTGTGTTGCCGCTCGTGGCGATACCACGAACGCCCGGGGGCTTCCCTGCACAACGCCTAAGCCATTACTTGTATTCGATTTCGTCAGCTGTTGTGGGCTATCGTGTTGGTCCCGAACCGACCAGAGATTCTGTACGTGGGGGAAAGACGAGGGCTCGTCTTGCAGATCTATTTCAGGAGGTCGTCAATGCTCTTCGCATCGAGCACGCCAACACTCAGATCTTCCAGTTCCTGAGGCGACAGTTTTGAAAGGCGCTCTTCCGCCCGTCGAGGGAATCCTTGGGAAGAGGCAAGTCAAAGGTCCCGAGCCATTGCGAACAGATGGAGCAGTAGCCCGACCGCGCCCCTGCCCGGAGCGGAGCAGACGTTAAAGCGGCAGGGGCCTCGTGCGGCCTATCAGCATGGGCCATTCCACATGGAATTGGATCTGAAGACGCCCCGCCATGGCGACCGGCCGTTTGAGATCTGTCATCTTGACCATACCCAGTTAGACATTGAACTGACCGACACGGTCGGCGCGCACAAGCTCGGCCGGCCATGGATGACATTAATGATCGATGCGTTTTCGCGCCGCATCCTCGCGCTTCACGTGGACTTCGAGGAGCCGAGCTATCGCTCCTGCATGATGGTGCCCCGGGAGTGCGTGCGTCGGTCCGAAGACCGTATTTGGTCGATCAGTTTCTGTGCCGGCTCGTTGAGATTCAGCCGGCAACACCAGGCCTTCAACTCGCTTGGATTGAGCATAAAACTCCCAAATCGAGCCCCGCTCTCTCGAGGAGAGCGCCTCACTGGTTCTGTTTCGAATCCTGACGTTTGAGTGCGTTTAAATAGCGCACCCCAGCTTCATTCACCAATTCCTGCAACTGGCGGCCGTTCTGGATCGCCGCGCGCACCTCTGGCACCAACCGCTCCGGCACGTAGATGGAGAATCGTCGCTCGCCTTGCCGCCCGTATAGCGCATAACTGCTATGCCCCTCGCCAGAAGCGCACGCGGGGCAATTCGGGCGGATACAGGGTCCTTTGCGCAAAGACAGCGAGCCCACGGCAACCGGCCAGAGTTTGCGGATGACTCCATCGAACCAGCGCTGGACATCCGCGAGAGATTCCGCCTTCCTCATGTATATGTGATACTATACATGTATACAGAACAATTTTCAAGCAATTTGTTCTGGCGGCGATATCGTCTTTGGGGGGCCGCTGTGATGTAAAGCATCACTTTGCCGTGTGGCAAGGTTATGGAGGGGAAGGAACTTCCGGGTCTTCTGG
>JBPYDQ010000874.1:0-4115 GCA_051986135.1 Terriglobales bacterium
TCGGGTCAACCAGTCTCTGACCCCACTCCTCCGATCGGCCGTCCCCGGATTTCCGCTTCCGAAACCAAGAAGACGCCCAACAGAAAGATCAAAGGTTCGAGCGGATGCCGATACCTGGGGTGAGGAAAGACCACGTAGTACACATCGGGAAAAGTCAGGAATAACAGCAGAAACAATATTGCGCCCGGCTTTCGTTTTCGCACCGAGCGCGCGAGTCCCCAGAACAGCAAAATGGAAGAGGTCAGAAAAAGCGATTGGCGCGCGTATACGCTCCACCGCGGCCCCGGCCGTGGTGAACTGGACCAGTAATAGATAAAGCGTTTGGTGCACAGCCATGCGAACCGGCCGATGTCTTCCTTGATGAATTCCACCGCCTGTCGCCGGCGCATTTGAATGTAAGCGATTTCGCCCATCGTCTGGTACTGATGCAGGGCGAAAATGCTGGCCGAAGGATGCAAGTAGGCCATCCACGTGCCGTCGGCGCCCGGGCCATTCCCTAATCTCAGTTCCACACCAAAGTTGTCGCGCACGAAAAAAAATCGCCCGAACACCCGATAGTTGCGAATCGTCCACGGTATCATGCAGGCGATAAAGATAACTGCTGCCAAAGCAACTCCGTCCACGGACCTCTTACCTCTTCGTCTGCGGTGATACCAGGCCCACAGACCTGTGACCGGCAGAAACGAGACCAGCACCGGACTATTCAATGCGGCAATTCCCCACAGCAATCCGAATTGTACCCAGGGTTTAAAGCCGTTCCGGTTTTCAAAGTCCAGCGTCAGCCAGAAGATGGTGGTCAGCAATAGCGCTGATAAGCTTGTCTCCCATACCCATCGCGTGCACCAATACATCACGTATGGAAACAGGCTCCAGAACCACGCCGACCAGACGCCTACCTTCTCGCCAAAGCATCGCCGCCCGATAAAGAAAATGGGAATCGAAGTGAGCGCCGAAAAAATGCTGTTGATGAGTAACAGCACGATCGCGGAGGGATTGCTGTAAGTCCCGAACAGCTTGAAAATCCCGGCGATTACGTAGGGATAAAGCGGCGGTTCCCATGCTGTAGGGCCGGTCAGCCCATCGAATGGGTCGCTGAATCCCCGTCCCGAGGCGATTGCTCGGGCCACGCGACCCATTTCCCAGCCAAACCCAAAGTGATCATCCGCGATTTTGAATTTGTATGTATGAAGAAGAAGAATGTACGCCACACGCAGTACGAATCCGACCAAGAACATCCAAAAGAGAGACGTCCGCGCCTCTGCCCACCAGACTGGGAGCGCATTCTTTGAGGCCGGTGTGGTTTGCCGCGTAGGAATAGCTGTTTGGGGCATGCAAGAATCCGGCTGCACCCGGATTGTCTCATTTGTAGCCGATCATTCGCCTGGAAGTCCACTTCTAGCGATGTCTCTAGAACGGGCGCCCGGCATTGCTCTGGGCGCCATTCCTGTGCCGGACGAGCCCGCCATTGACACGGAAGTCCGTATCCATCAAGGGCATTGGTTCTGAATCCGCAGTTGATGAACTTACCTCGGGCTGCAGCCATCGAACCCGCCATCCTGGTTTGCACCGTTCATCCGATCACCAAAGGCCAGTTTCTTGACCAAGAAGGAGACGAAGAGCTCAGAATCTGAGGCTGATCAGGTCACTGTTCTGGTTATCCCTTGGCCCGAGTGCATGCCCTTGTTGTAATGATCGAGAATCGCCTTGAGGCAGGGAAGGGGTACCGCGGTAGAACCCGCCTTTGAAATCGGTCGACAACGCTCACATGGGGGAAGTTCGATACCAAGGCTTAGGCCCTTCATCCGTGCAAGCTGTCGACATACACGAGGTTTGCCTTGTGCATACTCCGTCCGGGCTCGCTCCATGGCGACTATGGGTGGCGATGGTTACAGCCCGCCTTCCCCGCTGGACAAAGCATGCACGCAAAAAGCAGGTTTTTCGACCCACACGATCGAATAATCCGAAGCAATTTTCCACCGCGGCTGCAGGTCTTGCTGATCTGCCCACCTCAATCGCGGTGACGACCATATCAAGGGGAAACTCGGCGTCCTGCGGTTGCATGAGCTTTCGATTCCTGCATGGAGTGCGACCGTATGATTCAATAAGGACGCTGCCGGACGCGGAGAGGCTTGTTGCCGCCTGAGGGAGGGGGATCGAGGGAATACGTCCCAGCCTTGACGGTCTCTGGAAGTCAACAGATTCTCACCGCAATGCCAGTTACGCTGAGGAGAGTTGCTCGGCTGCTGCCGAAAGCGTCGCACTGGGTGATAGTCTCCTCAAAAGTCAGCCCAAAATAGGTTAAAACAGAGATCCTGGCCGCAGATCTTCGCCAATCTTCCTCAATTCGGCCAATTCACTGTCTGCGCTCTCCAAATCTGTCGAAGTGCGGTATCCTAGAGGGCTATCATTCTCAATAGAGGTCCCATGGGCTGGTTACAGAACAAGTTTGAGAAGAACTTCCTGATCACCACGGTGGACTATGTCTTCAACTGGGCGAGAAAATCCGCGCTGTGGCCGATGACCTTTGGCCTCGCCTGCTGTGCCATCGAGATGATCGCCTCCTCGACCGCACGCTTCGACATTGCGCGTTTTGGTTCAGAGGTGTTTCGCCCCAGTCCGCGCCAAAGTGATCTCATGATTGTGGCCGGAACCGTCACTCTGAAAATGGCGCCCGTGGTTAAGCGGATCTACGATCAAATGCCGGACCCCAAGTGGGTCATCTCCATGGGTGCATGTTCCTCGGTGGGCGGCCCCTTCAACACTTATGCCGTGCTGCAGGGCGTTGATCGAATCGTTCCCACCGATGTGTACGTGATCGGCTGCCCGCCACGCCCGGAGAACCTGTTCTACGCATTACTTAAGCTGCAGGACAAAATCGACCAGATGTCCTTGGCCAAGAAGCCCACCGAAGTTCGTCTCGACCAGAGCATGGTGGAGAATTTCAAACGTCAGGTAATGATCGCGCAGACATTGCAGCCCAAGTGATCGCCACAACTCGGTTCATTCTGAGGATTATTTGGTAGAAAAGTCGGCAAAACAGCCTTTCCCCCTTCAGACCTGCGATCTGGTCACGAAGAATCCGTCGTCGCCTGAGTGCTGAGTGCTGACTGCTGGGTGTTTCTTATGTCCGACTACCTCAAACTCGCCAGCGAAACCGAGCTTCCCCCCGTTAACGAGGCAAGGGAGTTCACTGTCGGCGACAAGGTAATTTGTGTCGCCAATGTCGACGGCGCCATCAGTGCGTTGGATAATGTCTGCCTGCATCGTGGCGGTCCACTCGGACAGGGTGTCATTGATCGCGGAAAGCTGATTTGTCCCTGGCATGGCTGGGAATGGAACCCCAGCACTGGCGAAGCCACCCATAATCCCGCTGCCAAGGTTCCGGTCTATCCCCTAAAAATAGAAAACGGCGTGGTGCTGATTAAGCTTTGAGTCGTTCGGAATGAAATGGGACCGCGAAACGGCAGCGCGCTTCTCGACAACTACCGAAAGGCACAAAACAAGCCGGGACACCTTTCTCGCTTGTCCGAATCCCTGCAGATTACGCGATCGATGGATGATTAGAGTGTCCTGCACCTACTCGCCGTTTGGTGGATTGCCTAAAAGGTAACCGGACCTTCGTTTCCGTCAATCCTCATCCTGAGATAAGAGGATCTGGGCTTCTTGACTCCGGTAATCCTTGACGAGCGACTGTTGACTGCTAGGTTGCTAATCTTGTGCCGGACCGTCCTAGCGAGATGATCAGTATCAGGGGGACCTATAATCAATCGTAAGCGATGAAACATTCCGATCTCACAAAGAGGCATGTCCTCCGCAGGATCTTGATTTCAGCTCCTAATAGGTTCACAAGGGGTGCCGCAGTTTCGTCACGAATTCCAACAACACGGCCAGCGTCTTGGCGGAGCGACCTTTCTGCCTGGCCTGACCTGGGACCTCAATACGCTGCAAATCTTCACATCCGAAGGACCTTTTGCCGGAAGCGGGGGGGATTTGGGTATAGGCTGCAGAAGATCTTGCTGTTAATTCCGATTGTTAAAGGGCAAAATGCCAACCATCCGGTTATCGGCGATTATTAAAACAGCCGCAGTAGTTCCGAAAACCGCTCAACCACCAGC
>JBPYDQ010000875.1:0-3258 GCA_051986135.1 Terriglobales bacterium
ATCTGGCTGGCTCGTGCTGCCGCGTCCGGCAAGAAATAGAGAGCCCTCAATCGCCAAGATCGCGAGCCTCCTCAGCACCGACGCTGTGCTCTTCCTGATACCCTCCGGTTCAGAAAATCAGCTTGACTTGCACCCCCATGCTGCGAATGCCGCCGTCTGTGAAATCCCGATTCAGGAAGTGGCCCGGCGCGGAGTTGACGTTCGCGTCCGGGATCTGCGTGAACTGCGGATGGTTCAAGGCATTGAAGGCTTCCCACCGAAAATCCAGCCGTCTTTGCTCTCCAACCCGGAAGGTTCTGGAAAGGCTCAGGTCGAAGTTGTTGATCCCTCCAGTCACGAGTGTGTTGCGGCCTACCGTGGAAGCATTGGGCAGACTAGGCCCCGCCTGCACCCAATGAACGTCTGACGGATTGACGCACCAACCGCTATCAGGATTGAGGTAACCGGTTGCGCAACTCTGGGAGCCAGTTAGCGCAAGGACCGCGCGGCTGTTGAGGGGCGCATTCGGATTGCCGATGTCGGGACGGTCATTGTTGAACCCGTCGTTGTTGCGATCGAAGCCGTTCATAACGGAGAAGGGCGCACCGGACTGAAATGTGGTGATGCCGGAAATTGACCACCCACCTAGGGCGCGCTTCAAGACTCCCCGAGGGGGGCCAGGGATATCCCAGACATAGGCAATGGTTAAGCGGTGGGTGCGATCATAAGCGCTTGGCCCATGATCCAATTTCAACCCGCCCTGCGATACCGGTACCGACGTTAGGTTTCTTTGGTTGTCTTGGTTTGTGATCGCGCCAATCCCCTCGCTGGTACTGTCGAGGTTCTTTGACCAGGTGTAAGAAGCATTCACCTGGACGCCCCGCACAAATCGGCGGTCAAAGCGCCATTGCATGGCATGGTAGGAGGAATTTCCCTGGCTAGTGCGAATCTGTCGCAGGCCAAAGTCTGGATGGAGGCGGGTTCCGTCTGGCTGCGGCGGGTTGACATCCGCCCAGGTCGCTAGCCTATGGCTCTCCGAGCCGACGTAGGAACCATCCAGCACCATGTTATTCAAAAACTGTCGCTGAAAGCCAAACGACCAGCGCTCCGTGTAAGGGTTGCGAAAATCTTTCTCGAAAGTGCCGGCCTGGGCATCCAGAAGCAGCGGGGGATTGCCCTCCAGTGGCATTTGCTCAAACCAACTCGCCGAGCCGCGCCCAGTATTCGGGGCGAAGTTGTCCACGCTGATGGCATTCGGGGTAGAACTAGCGAGCAATAGTGAAAGCTCTTGGGTGAAGGGGGCGTCGTAAGTAATTTGATAGCCGCCTCGCCACACCGTTTCGTTTTCCCCAAAAAGCGAACTCAGCCAGCCGGACCGGAAAGACGGCGACCAAGCCAGCCCGAAGGACGGGCCGAAATCCTTGTTGTCCGTATTCACTCGATTCGGCTCGAGGAACTTCGCCGGATTGAATCCCGAGAAAGCGGGATAACGCGCCGCGTTTACGGGTTGTCCAAAATTTTCATAACGAAGTCCCAACGTTAGACTTAGTGAAGGAGCAAACAGCCACGTATCCTGGAAAAAGTAAGCCTGATGGAATTGATCGGGATGAAAAACCGTGGCGCCGAAATCTCTCCGCCAGCGGCCGCCAGGTCCGCTGAAGTCATCCAAGAAGTTAGCGAAAGCGGAGTAGCCTCCCCCGTTGGAGTAATCGACGTCCCCTTGCACAAAGGAGCCAGGCTGCTGGGTCACCAACTGCCTTAAGAACTCAACTCCGTAGCGAAAGGCGTGGCGTCCGCTCAGCTTTGTTTGGGTCTCCTGAAACAGCAGGTTGTTTGCTAGCAGGGACTGTAGCGAATTACTCGGAATCCCTGGCGCAGCGATTGACAAAATACTGATTTCCGGGAGCGTTCGCGCCACTGGAACGGATTGGGTCGAAATACGATCCGATGCCCACTCAGGCCTCGCGTAGGAGAAACGAAACTCGTTGGTCCAGCTCGGCGAAAACATATACTGGTCGGCGAAGAGAAAATTCTGGTTTCGCCACGCGGCATCGGTGACGAACCCAGGAAAGGAAATGTTCGTGGGCGAAACTGTGCGGAAGTCATAGACGTATCGAAAGGCCATGCGATGCTCTTCTGACAGGTTGTGATCCAGCCGTGCCAGCCATTCGGGCTCTCTATTCGAAGGGGACTGAGCTAGCCGCGCCGTTGCAAACTGCACCACCCCACGGTTTACGCCGCTATTCGGATCGTCACCTAGCTGTATCGGGATCGGGCTAACCGTACCCCGCAGGCTGCCGAGAAGGCTGAGATATAGATCCAGCCGAGGGTTCGAAGGAAATAATGAGCGTAGTGTACTCACTGCCGTTTCCGTAGGAACGACAAGCGTAAAGGGGTTGGATCGGCCCGTGTCCTGTTGGAAGGCCCCGAAGAAGAACGTTTTGTCTTTGCGAAGAGCCCCGCCCACAGTGAAGCCATATACGTTTTGGCTGAAAGCGGACCGGAGCGCGTGGCTCATTTTATCGAGGTTTGAAACTGAGTTAAAAAGCTGTGATTGATAGCGCCAGACCACCGTCCCGTGCAACGCGTTTGTGCCGGACTTGGTGACGACGTTAAAGATACCGCCGCCAGCGCGGCCGAACTCGACGCCAAAGTTGCTGGTCTGCACGGAGACCTCCTCGACGGCGTCGGCGATGTTGAAGCGCTGCGCGATGCCCGTGAATGCGATGTCATTGTTTTCGGTGCTGTCCAGCAAGTAGTTATTCGCGCGAAAGCGCTGTCCGTTTACCGAGAACGATGACTCCGACTCCGCACCGTACAGATAAGTGCCCTGAAGCTCGATGACGCCAGGAAGCGTGCGCGCCAACGATACAGGATTCAGTGACACCAGAGGTAGATCGCTCACTTCGAGGGAAACAAAGTCTTCGCCCTGCCGCGGGCTGGCCTGGATTAAGGGTGCACCTGGCTCAACCGTGATGCTCTCCGTAACCGAGCCCATCTCCATCGAGAAGTTCAGGGCTATCACATCCTGCGCGTGCAGCTCTACGTCCGGTTTGACAATGGTCCGAAAGGCAAACTTCGCCAGGATTACTCGATAGGTCCCCGGCGGAAGGTTCGGAATGTTATACAGGCCTTTCGCGTTGCTCTCGCCCACGAACGTGACGTTGGTCTCCACATTGGTGGCCTCTACCTTGACCCCAGCAATGACCTCGCCGCTTGGAAAGGTCACGCGGCCGGTCAAGGTTGCCGTCGGACCCACCGCGAGCAAGTCGGTAGCTA
>JBPYDQ010000876.1:0-2433 GCA_051986135.1 Terriglobales bacterium
TCTGCCCTCGACCCGTGCTGACATACGCTTTCTTGGCGTCGGGTGAAAGTACGATCGCCATGGGCTTGATCACGCCTGGCACGCCCAACTGAATCGTGCTGATGGCTTTGTGGCGGATACTGTCTACTACGGTCACTGCACCATCATTTTCAGCACTGACGTAGGCCCGGGAAGCATCGGGCAGGAACGCGACCGTTCGCGGACGGCTGCCTACCTTTATAGTCTTAATGACCTTAGCGGTTATCGGGTCGATGACGGCGATTGTCCCGGTAGTTTCTGAAGTGACATAGACAAACTTGCCGTTTGGACTCACCGTCACACCCTCGGGCTGTTCTCCGACATGCACTGTTTCGAAGACCTTACCGGTAGCCACATCCACAATGCTAGCCAGGGCCGCGTCTTCGTTCGACACGAATAGGGACTTGCCATCCTTGCTCACATCAAACTGTTCCGGATCCGATCCGCTTTGGAGCACACCGGTGACCGTACCGTGACCAACATCGAAGACCCCGATGCCGTCAGCGGTCTCGTCGGCAGGCGGCAGTTTGGACTCGTCAACCCCCGGAGGTGCCATCGGTGACCCGCTCAACGTTAGGTAAATGGTTCGGCGATCCGGACTGGCGTGAATGCCGCGCGGCCGCTTGCCCAAAGGAACGGTTGCAACCACACGATTGCTTAGGGGATCGATGACGCTCATGTCCCCAGAAGCCTCATTGGTCACATAGACATAGTAAGGAGGCGATGGTGATAGTTGCCCGTCACAGACCAAGATGCCGGTCAGTATCACCCAAGTGCAGAGCAGAATACGAAAGCGCATATTCATTGTCCTAGTTACCAAACCCGGCAGGATTTCTCAGGGTACATGGGCCGGCCTTTGGCACATTTAAACGCCTCGCCGAACTCTTCGAAGTTCTGCATCGTGCCGTTGACGCGCCAGCGTGCAGGTGAGTGTGGGTCGACTGAGGCTGATCGACGGGCAGAACGTGAGTTCTGATTCTGGCACCAAAGTTGGGCGAAAGACAGAAAGAAGCGCTGGCTCTCGGTGTAGCCATCGATCTTGTCGTCGGCCGACTTCCCTTGCGCAACCAAGGCATCCATCAGCGCCCGGAAAGCGATGCGCAGACCGCCACTGTCTGCGGTATTTTCGGCCAAAGTGAGCTTGCCGTTCACCTTGAGTGTCGGCAGATCGTTCAGATCGGGCATCACCCCGAATTGGCTGTATTCCGCCACCTCACAGCTAGCCTTCTCGGCAAAGTTCTTGCGATCGTCCGGCGTCTGCCATTCGCGCACATTGCCGCTTTCATCGAATTTCGATCCCCGGTCGTCGAAGCCATGGGTTAACTCGTGCCCGACGACAAAACCAATGCCGCCGAAATTCACTCCCGGGTCAGAGACGCGGTCAAAGAAGGGAGGCTGAGCGATGCCGGCAGGAATAAAAAGCCTATTTATTGAGGGGGTATAACTGGCATCCACTGTTAGAAGCGTCATGTCCCATTCGTCGGCCTCCACCGGCTTGCCCACTTTGCTCAGCAAATAATCCCGCTGAAAGACAGCATTGCGATGCAAGTTTCCGAGGAAGTCGTTGGGGTCCACTCTTAGATTGGAGTAATCGCGCCATCTATCGGGATATCCGATTCTGTTCCGGATCGTGGCCAGCTTTCTTTCTGCTATCTTCTTCGTCTCATCGCTCATCCAGGGCAAGGTCTGAATCTCATCGGCGAGGGCTTTTTCGAGCACGGTGACCAGCCCTTCCATGCTGGCTTTGGCCGCGGGCGGAAAGTTCTGCTTCACCCAGTCCTGCGCAATGGCATCGTCGAATGCCTGATCTGTGATTGCAGTGCATTGCTTCCAGCGCGGCGCCGCCTTCTCTTGTCGCGTAAAATAACCGCCCCAAAACGAAAAATCTTCGTCGCGAAACGCCTTAGGGAGAGCATCGGCTTGTTCGCTCAAGATATGCCAGCGGAAGTAGGACCTCCACGCATCAACAGGCGCGACGGCGAGCAGGCGATTGACAGTTTTCACAAAATCCGGGTTGGCTACATTGACTGTTTCGATCGGCTGCGCGGTCACATGCTTGAAGTAAACCCTGAAGTCGAAATCGGGAGCGAGTTTCTGAAGATCGGCCAAGGTGTAGATGTGATAGCGCTTCTCGGGATCGTTCAAATCCTCGCGATCAGCAGAAGCTTGGGCCAGCTTGGTCTCGATCTCCAATACGGCCGCTGCTTCCGTCAGGGCTCGCTCCATGGTATCGCCGGCGAGCATGAACATGCGTATTAGATAGCTTGTATACCGCTTGCGAGCATACGCCAAACGACCCACATATAGTTGGCGGCCCGGCAACGTCATGCCGCTCTCGGAGATGGTCAAGATATGCTTTGACGAGTCCTTCTGGTCCGGTTCCAGATCCAGGCGGAATGGCGGCGCGGGATCTCC
>JBPYDQ010000877.1:0-10380 GCA_051986135.1 Terriglobales bacterium
AGGTGTTGAGGGTAGACCGGCTGTTTCGCTACTCCGACTGCGACCGTGTCGATGCAGAAGTTCAATCAGATTCTCGACGAATTTCTAACCAAACTGACGGGTGAGTAGTCACTGGTTGCATCCAGCCACTAGGGATCGCAAGATCATAGGTCTCGGCAAGATTCTGCAAGACCAATAACCACCTCTTGCTGCACTATGCATTTGCACCTTCTTGAAGGTGATATTGCCGCTGCACGCGGAGGAGTTGAGACCGCATATGAGGAGCTGGATAACAATGAATGATGTGATTCTAAAGCGTTTCGAGAATCCCGATGAAACAAGAACGTTTGAGAAGGGCAAATTCGAACTAGTACGCTTGGGTGGCATGACGATCGGTAGGGCCAGCTATGAACCGGGCTGGCGCTGGTCCGAACATGTAGGCAAGGGGCTCGGTCAAAAGCAATGCATGGTGGAGCATGTAGGAATGGTGCTTTCTGGTTGCGCGACGGCAGCGATGTCCGACGGGAGCGTGATTGAGATCCGTTCAGGGGATATGTTCTACATTGCGCCCGGACACGATTCGTGGGTGGTTGGCAATGAGCCTTATGTCTCGTTGCATTTTGAGGGAGCCGCGGATTATGCAAAACACAACTAGGAGCGTCGGAAAGCGGAATCGCGGCGCATAGCCGAGTTGTGCGCGAAGCAAGCCGCGGCCAGGAAGCTCACCTCGGAGTAACCCAAATCCTGGATAGAAAGTCGATGGTGACGAAAAACTCTGGCCAGTCAGTTCGAGAAACCTACGACCGCCTCGCGGATGCGTATGCAGGTCGATACGTTAACGAGCTGCAGTCCAAACCGCTCGACCGTGAACTGCTCAATCGTTTCGGGACGGACGTGCAAGGACGCGGAGATGTGTGCGACATGGGCTGTGGTCCGGGCCACATTTCTCGCTTTTTGCGGGATGTTGGCGCGAGCGTATTTGGCCTGGATCTCTCTCCTGGAATGATTGAGCAGGCACGAAAACTGAACCCCGACATCGCTTTTCAAGTGGGCGACATGATGTCTCTCGCTCTTCAGAATGATGCACTAGCGGGGATCGTCGCGTTCTACGCCATCGTCAATATCCCACCCGATTCTTTGTCGACGGTATTTGAAGAAATGCTCAGAGTGCTTAAACCTGGAGGCTTGCTGTTGCTCTCTTTTCACATCGGCGACGAAATCCTCAGCCCCGATGAGCTATTGGGCCACCGTATTTCAATGGATTTCTTTTTCTTTCGGCCCCTCGATATTAGAGGGCACCTCGAAACGGCGGGCTTTGCGGTGGAAGATGTCATTGAGCGCGAGCCTTACGCGCCCGAAGTGGAGTACCAAAGCCGGAGGGGGTACATCTTTGCGAGAAAACCCGAGTCTTCGATCCTAAGGTCACTCCGGGTGTACACCACATGAGAAAACGGTGGTCATCCACGAAGCTTTCGTGGACGAGATCTCATTGAGAACGCGAAACCGCTGGCCCTACGGAGCGGCGAAAGGCCTCTGACGACTAGCGATCATCTATCCTGCCGATATGACGCGGGACGGGATTCTAAAAAGCAATCGGGACCAGAGTGGGAGTCCTGCAATCTCGCTCTGACCCGATCCGTGGCGTTCGACCCGCAGATGACGACGGCGCCGGAGCCGATGTTTCCTTGATCAGGGATGCCAGCCAGCCGACGAAGCGGCTATTGTCGGCGCCGGGTGGAAAGTGAAATCTGACCAGGTTGAATTCCTCTCGGTTTCAAGAAAAGGGAACCAAGGCCGGAAAGGCAAGCGATGGAGACAGGTTAATAGGATGCGCTTCTGTACTGGCCCGGAGTAATTCCGGTGTGGCGGCGGAAGCGGTGAGTAAAGTGGCTTTGGTCGGTATATCCGACGGCCAACGCCGTATCGACCACACTCATGCCAGATTTCAGTAGCTTTCGGGCGTGCTCGACTCGAACACTCTCCAGATATGCATGAGGAGGCAAACCGAAGACCTTCGAGAACGAGCGGGCAAGATGGAAAGAGCTTCTCGACGTAAGCGCGCCGAGTTGAGCAAGGGACACGTCCTCGCCGTAGTGAGCTTCGAGGTACTCTCGAACTTGCCTGACGACGAAATCCTCCTTGCCAACGTGCAGACTCCCTCTCCGTTGCTCGACGTGAGTTCGAGTAAGATGTTCCACGACCGCCAGCAGGAACGACTCGCGATCTATCGTTGGCGCCCCATTTGCGACCGCCCGGTGCAATCTCAGGAGACGTATGAATAACTGCCGATCGGCAACTACGGCACTGCGGAAGTGCGGCACAACTTCCCGGTCAGTCACATCCAGCGCGAGCTCGGAGAAGACTCGAGGATTGAGACAGAGAGTTCGGTACAGATATCCATCGCCAGTCGCCGGTTCGCCCGTATGGGGTTCGCCCCCGTCAACGAAGAAGATCTGTCCAGCCGGTGTTCTGTGCACAGAACCTTGATACGTGTACTGCTGGATGCCTTTTTCGACCAGGGCTATGACGAGGTGGTCATGCGCATGACGCGCGAACCGGTGTTGCACATAGTGCGCATGGACGATTTCCCCCGCATAGGGAGCGCCCAGGCGATAAACCCGAACCCATTGTGCAGATTGCGGCATAGGAAGAGAGAACTCCAGCAGGACCGTTGCACCCTGCAAGCTTTTTCTATTTTAAGTGATTGTTCCCAATTCGGCGAAGCACCTAGCTCGGCCGCATGCCTACTGAATTCAGTGTGCTGTGCGTCCGTGACGCGTCCTTGCGCGAACCGGCGGTTCGTCACACTAGCGGATCCACCAAGTGGGCAATTGAGAACGAGCTGAGCGTCTGGCACCAAGGGTGCAGGCAAGGCGATCGCCGACCGCTTCAAGCGTCGAGGCGCAACCGTCATTGTGGGGACCACCAACGAGCAACCCTTCAGCAGAGGGGTACCCGCAACACCTGTTCTCACCGCTGCCGACCCACATTACCGGCGTCAGCATGTTCTCTCATCGGCAGATTGATTTAGTGGGGCGTGAGTTGCTGGCAGCCCGGCTCCCCACACCGGGTTTGTGACGGCGATCTTCTCGAAATTCGAAACGATCGCCTTCGCGCGAGGTATCGCGCTCTTCACGGCAGGTAAAGATAGTGAAGCGTCCTGGCTGGCCATGCTGTCCCACACTTCAGTTAACCAGATCGCGTTTTCATCAGCAGCGTCTTTGGCCACAACATAGCCCAGGCACCCCTGCATATCGGTTGCGCTCTCCTTCAAGATCCCGATCATTTCATCACACTTGTCGGGAACGAGGGTTATCTTCGCAATCATTCCCCACATACCGCTAGCCCTCCTGCGAATAGGCAAGAACGAAGGCCAAACATCACCAGCGAGCTGTCCGAGGAATGTCCGCCGGTCCATTCGCACAGATAAATATACCTGTACTGATTGAAGTTCGAACCGCCGAGTGGTTTGTCGGCAAACCGGAGTGCGCCGGGATAAACGGGCATGTTGTAGGAGATGAGAGAGCCCTACAGGAAAGGAGAACAGCGACTCCATCCTGGCCTCGAGTCTTGCAGGGGACATCGTTAATTCTCTGTCCGGAGGAACACAGGCTCAAATGGGTGAGCCGTACCAGCCCGGGAACGAATGTACTTCCAGCAAGGTTCCAGATGTTCATTGCCATGAGCTGATCCGCCAGGTCAGATGAGTGGAGGGACCTAAAGACATGCTGGGCTTACAACAGGTGCTTTGTAGTCACGTGTGCAGCATGAGGCAACTGCTTGATTTCAGTTTTCTCTCCTCTTCTGGGTAATGCCTGATGCGGGGTCTCCGGGGACCCTCGCGGAGCGCAGCATTCCACGGCTAACGTAGGAGTAAAGCGTTGCTGGCGAAATCCCCAGTGCCGAGGCGGCCTGCCGTGCCGTCATAAACCGTTGTTTATTGACCATCATCATCAGGATTCATGACGCCCATTGCGGTACCCTGCTTCCTGTATATATCGATTTTACAATCAACATTGACAATATACTGACCCTGCGAGGAATATTTTGGAAAGGAGCTCTCTGGAATGTCTGCGATACGCCAAGGACTGGAAGGAGTGGTGGCCGCGTCGACTCGTCTAAGTCTAAGTCTAGTGGACGGACGCAACGGGCGGCTGATCCTAGCCGGATATCCTGTTGGGGCGATTGCACCGCAAGCCACGTTCGAACAGATGGCACACATTCTGTGGCTGGGACGATTACCCAAAACTGAGGAGTTGAAGTCGCTAGAGCAGGACTTGGCGTCACGACGACGTTTGCCGAGTGTCACCCTTTGTAAAGAATCTAAGGAGATACGATGATGAAGAAATACCTGCTTCGCTCAGTTCTGATTGGCTCAGCTCTGGCCCTTGTACCGTGTGTTTCGAGCGCCGGCGATACAGCTGACGGAAAGACAGTAGCAGCGCTTGACACCGAATACCAGGCCGCAGTCAAGAACAACGATGCTGCAACCATGGATCGAATTCTGGCGGATGACTTCGTGGTGGTAATCGGGTCCGGCAAGATCTACACCAAAGCTGATCTGCTACAGATGGCGCGCACCGGCCGGGTGCATTACGAGCATCAGGAGGATTCCGATCAAGCAGTCCGAGTTTGGGGTGATACGGCTGTGGTTACCGCAAAGCTGTGGATGAAAGGAGCTGACCAGGGAAAGCCCTTTGACTATCACATCTGGTTCAGCGACACCTATGTGCGTACTGCCGTTGGCTGGCGATATGTCCACGGACAAGCTTCCTTGCCGCTGCCGGATTCGACGCAGTGAGCAAACCAAATTCTTCAGTCAGCACGGCACACGCGGCGCAGGCGATCAACGCGTACTGCACATGGATGGCCATAGCCCCTTTGGTTTACGGGCTTGCCCAACATGATTAAGATTGCAAAACGTCGCAATGCTGAGATACCGACTTGAGTTCAAGAGACGTTGTAAGAGAACGTGCGCTTCTGAAGTTGAAATTTCAGATTCCGCCACGTTATTTCACTGACATGTTGTCATGTGCAAAAGTTAACGGAGCCTGGAAGATCGTTCAGAAAGTGTTCACTGCGGAAACGCGTTGATAACGTGATCAATTCAGCGGCTCTCAGTCCGAGAATCCAAATCGGAAGTTCAGCTTCACCCCGTACATCAACCAAAGTCCATTCGAAACAGGCGCATGACTGCGCCATATATGACTTCGCGAGCTGCAAAGCGTGTGGATTCGCCTTTTGAATCGACCTGCTGTTTGCCACTAAAGTTGGCCTGCCGTCACGTGTTCTCCACTGGCTGATACTATATCGAGGACCCCTAGCGACCACCGTTATCTCATCAACTCACCGGCGCGGGCCCCACGTAATTGGCCCGCGGTCGTATGAGCTCGCTGGCCGCATACTGTTCGATGGCATGAGCGATCCAGCCAATGGTCCGGCCCAAAGCGAACAAAGCCGTCGGCGCCTCAGATGGCAGATCGAAAGCCCGGGTGAGCGTCACTAATCCAAAATCCAGGTTTGGATGCTCTCCAGTAAGCACGCGAGCCGCATGGATCAGCTCGTCGGCAAACGCGAACGCGGATCTTCTTCCTTGAGTTTCAGCGAGAGAAATCAACAGACGGCCTCGCGGATCACCATCGGGATAAAGTGGGTGCCCAAAACCCGGTATATAGCCAAACTTGCGGAGGTGCCTGGCTAGGAGGCGACGATATTGGCGCGTTTCCTCAGCTTCCCGGAAAAGATCTTCGATGTCCTCTGATGCGCCGCCATGGCGACGGCCACTAAATGCGGCGAGCGCACCCACCACGACCTCATACGGAGTCGCTTGAGCTGAAGCAATGCAGCATGCAGTGAACGCCGATACGTTCAGCTCGTGATCTGCGCAGAGGATTAACGCCGCGCGAATCGCACGAGCACTAGGTATTCGTTTGGGCATCCATTTCCTCGCGAGCGCGGCATCCAGCGGAGTTGAGACGGAAGTGCGGCACACTACCGAAAACAGCAGGCGAAGAATGCGCGCGCCAGTCTTTGCGACGGCCGCCGCGGTCAGGTTGGGTGCTGAAAGGTCGCTTGCTCCTACAAGCGACAACACCTGCTGGCATCTTCCGATGGGTCCAAGATCGGAGTTCTTGTTAAAAAGCGCGAGTGTCTTTCGAGGTAACTTTAATGATTCCTTCGTGAAGAGTTGGCTGGCCTGACTTGAATCACCCGTCCACAGTAGCGAAGCGACTTCTTCTACGGTCGCGTGTTGTGCCATTTCTATGGCATCGTTGCCGCGATAGAACAGCCGGCCCTGGTTTATCAAAGTCAGCGAGGATTCGAGCACCGGGCTACCCCAATGAAGGCCGCGAGCTGCAGCCTTGGCTGGATTTTTTCGGAATTCCTTTCGTTCGACTATTCGGCGGACATCCTCTTCTGGGTAATGCCTGATGCGGGGATCTCCGGGGACCCTCTCGGAGCGCAGCATTCCACGGCTAACATAGGAGTAAAGCGTCGCTGGCGAAATCCCCAGTGCCGAGGCGGCCTGCCGTGCCGTCATAAACCGTTGTTTATTGACCATCATCAGGGTTCACGGCTCCTAATGCCGTACCTCTGCTTCTTTTTATATATCGATTCTACAATCAACATTGACAATGTACCCACGTACGAGGAATATTTTGAAAAGGGCTCTCTGGCAATGTCTAGGAAACACGAAGGACTCGAAGGGGTGGTGGCCACGTCGACTCGCCTAAGTCTAGTGGACGGACGCAACGGGCGGCTGATCCTGGCTGGATATCCTGTTGAGGCGATTGCACCGCAAGCAACGTTCGAAGAGATGGCACACCTTCTGTGGCAGGGACGATTGCCCAAAATCGAGGAGTTGAAGGCGCTAAAGCAGGACCTGGCGTCGCGACGACGTTTGCCGAGTGTCACCTTGTCACTTTTGCGCGAGGCGGCGAAATACTCAACTCCGGTTGTGGACGCGCTCCGAATCGCGGTTGGAACACTAACCATGGGACGGCAGGAAACTTCCGAGCAAGAGGCGCGTACCCTGGTTGCGACTTTCCCAGCAATTGTGGGTGGGTACTGGCGGTTGAAGAACGGGCAAGAGCCCTTGGAACCACGAGAGAACATATCGCATGCCGAGCATTGCCTCCATCAGATCTTTGGCTGTGACGCCCATGAAATTGAGGCGGAACGCGTGCGGGGCCTCGAAACCTATCTCAACACGGTGTGCGACCACGGCCTGAATGCTTCGACATTTGCCGCACGGGTGATCGTCTCAACGCGCTCGGATTTGGTTTCTGCAGTTACCGGGGCTGTCGGCGCCTTGAAAGGCCCGCTACACGGCGGCGCACCGGGTCCAGCACTCGACATGGTATGTGAAATTGGAACGGTGGACCGGGCGGAAGAAGTAATTCATGCCAAGCTCGAGCACGGTGAGAGACTTATGGGATTCGGACATCGCGTGTATCGAACGAGAGATCCGCGGGCAGATGTACTTGCGGCTGCAGCCCAGAAGTTCTATGCCAAAAAGGGCAATCGAGAGTTCTACGTGCTGGCAAAACAGGTTGAGGAGACTGCACTTCGAATTCTCGCTGAACGTAAACCTGGTCGCCGCCTGGATACGAACGTAGAATTCTATACGGCGTTACTCCTTCACGGCCTCGGCATGCCTAAGGAGTTGTTAACGCCCATATTCGCAATCGGGCGTGTCCTCGGGTGGACGGCACATTGCCTGGAACAGCTTCGAGATGGCCGGCTGATTCGTCCAGACGCCGAGTACATCGGACCGACCGGCCTGCGGTTATCGGTTTCGAGTGCTTCTCCAGCACGGGGGTGAACCGCCATGGACTATGCGTCCGGACGTTCTTAAGCAAACTGCCTTGGTTACGCGTTTAGCAAGGCGCAAAAGCAGTAACACGCGTTACGGCTCTTTTGATCAGACCGGAGCTCAAAGAGGCCAGGCCCGGAAGGAGCGCTATACAGACGACGTGACATTGCGCATTCAAATTGCGGTCGTGGGAGATGCCTATCCTTCGGTTCCATCTCACCGGGCAATTCCAATCGCGGCAAGGCTAGCTTCCTCGTCCCTGGGAGGGGACGTTGCGACCGAGTGGATTCAGACCAAAGAGATCGGACATGTGCCCACCGATCTCATCCACTACGATGCCGTCTGGTGCGCACCCCTGTCCACGGCCGTATGAGAATCCGGAAGGCGTGGTTCGAGTGATTCAATGGGGGCGGCAGCAAAAGGTCCCGTTCCTCGGAACCTGTGCCGGATTTCAATTTGCACTCATCGAATATTCGCGCAATGTTCTCCGGGCCACCAATACCGCACATGCGGAAATCGACCCCACCGCTCCCGATCCGCTCATCGCTCCACTGGTTTGCTCGCTTTTTGGCACCGAGGGCGATATGTCCCTGGTTCCGGGCAGTATTCTTCACAAAGCCTACGGCACGCTGACGATCAAGGAGCCTTATCGCTGCAGCTATGTACTGAATAGCAATCCCTACGCAGCTATGTTTGAGGGCGATCTTCACGTCACAGCATGCGATGCGACTGGAGACGTATGGGGCATAGAACTGTCCGGCCATCCGTTCTACGTTGGCACGCTTTTCCAACCTCAGCAGCGGGCTTTGAAGGGTGGACTACCGCCTGTCGTGCCAGAGTTTGTACAGACAGTCGAACGATCGAAAGCCAGTTATCGATTTCGAGTGTTTCGCCAGCACGGGAGTGAAGAGCTATGCAAAATGTCCCTAGTTGCCATAATTGCAAAGTCAACCACTTAGCTAGATTTCTTTGTTTCGCGCATGTGTTTTCCAAGGAGGAGTAAGTGGCCCGATTGAAAGCGGTTTCAGAACAAGACGCCTCACCTGAAGTGCGCTCTGTCTATGATCGAGTAAAAGCCAGATTCGGGAAGCTGTGGAACCCGTCTCTGTCACCGCTGTCCCATCCGGAGATCTTTAAGGCGTTTATCGCTTATGAAGCGTCGCTTCCCTCTGCTTCGCGAGTGAGAGTGCCAAGTTGAAGGAAATTTGGTATATCCATGAACATGTTCCCACTCGTGCTAGAGAGACCCCGACCGCTCCCCAAGAGACTGAGAGGAACACCGGTTCGCGCCACAGACGTGGTTTCGGGTGCATCGGAACGATTGCTGAGCACGCGATTGAATCAGAGGTGGTCGGCGAAAGAGCACCTCGGACACCTGAGTGACTTGCATTCTCTGGAGGAACGACGTCTGCGAGAGTTCTTGGCGAACGCTTCCACGCTTTCCCCAGCTGATCCGATGAACCGCGCCACAGAAACGGCTGACCACAACCAGAGATCAATCGGAGCAGTTCTGGGTCTTTTGCGGGTATACCGCGCGGAGTTTGTGGCCAAGCTTGAAAATCTAAACGAAAAAGACCTTTGCCGAACCGCGATCCATCCGCGCTTTACGCCACCTCACCTGTGCACAAGTTCGTCTCGCCGCGTTGGGTTAGTGAGGAGTTCGCTGGAACGTGCCTTCTTCTTTTGTCACTTCACCCAAAGTTTTGCCAAAACAGAAGCATAGGTTTGCCGCGAGTGCGCAAGATGCAGGACCCAACACCAGATCGGCAGAGATCTTCGCCACGAATTTCCCACGCTCTCAGTGTCTTGCAAGCCTTCGTATCCATAACCTCATCCCTCACCCAAACCACTCCAACCGGCTCCACTGCCAAGATCTGCGGCCGCAGAGACATCCGCGGCAAACTTATGCTTCTGTTTTGGCAAAACTTTGGGTGAAGTCACATCTTCCTTGGGTCCTCTGGCATAGTGGCAATGCGAACAGCCGATACAATGCACTGCCTTGGTTACGGCTCGGATCGCTTCCTGAAACCGCTTCGGGAGGATCACTTCCTCGCCCGCCAGTGAATAGAATGTCGGCGCCACGGCCCCAGCTTGGCTCTTGTCCTTTCTGGACAGGTCCAACTCCAATCGACCGTGAACGCCGCGAAACAACATCTTCGTTTCCAAGAAGGGTCGCTTGCCGTCGCAGACCTCACCGGGTCGATGCTGCGCTATCAGCAACTCATAGGTTCGTTCCTTGCGCAGCATCTCGATTCGAACCAGCACTGGCGCAATCACAACCGCATGAAGTCCGTTCACGCCGATAGATTCGACCGGATGCAGATATTCGATCGGCTGACCATTTTCTTGGGCGAAGGTCACGTATCGCCCAAGGTCTCCAACCGCCCCGCCCGACTCCACTCCGCGTACCACATAGCGTTTCGCCAGGTGCTGGTGTTCCAGACTTACCGCGGCCTGGACAAAGATTCCTCGTTCTTTCAGCACCCGCAGCGCCTGCCGCGAGAGTCTAAGTCCGACCTGGTTCAACAATTGCCTCTGCTTCATCACAGCAATAGTTCCCTTTCTTATGCGTCATTCCGAACGCG
>JBPYDQ010000878.1:0-2546 GCA_051986135.1 Terriglobales bacterium
CAGGGAGCAGTGCATTGCATGACCTGGTTGTTGACGGTCTAAAAATCTCGCCATCACACGGACGACCCAAACTGCCAAGCCGCTAAAGATCTACTCCCATCGTGATAACGAACGAGCCCAGTTCGGAACCGTAGGTTGTTAAGCCGCGAACGTGTAGCGGTGATGCGGCCCACCGAGTCGTGGGAAGGAGAGGACCTTTGGCCATTCGAAGGCGCTAAGAGCAGCCTGCAGGAGTCGCGAACGTTAGCGGTACCGACGGATCAATAGCCGATATCGATCAGAACGGTAGAGGCCGAGCACATACATAACCGGGCGGGAGTTCGTCGAGTAGATGACCTGGCGAATGCGAAGTGCGGGAACTCCGGCCGTCAGGCTCAGCGAACGAGCAGTGGCCAAGCTGGGGCTGGTGGCATCGATCTCTTCATCCGAATAGCTGAGCTCAACGCCGTAATCGTACTTCAGGATTGAGAACAGGGACCCGCGTTCCAGTGCCTCACGGGTGAGGCCGGGAAAGTCGTCAGCACAGAGATAACAGGTCTCAAGGGCAAACGGCTCGTTGCCGCCGAAACGGAGGCGTTCGAACTTGATGACGCGCGTATCCGAGGCCAGAGCCAGCCGCGCAACCGCCTCTTGTTCGGTAGCGACGATGTCGAAGGAAAGAACCTTGGATTTGACCTGCAGGCCCCGGGCAGCCATTTCTTCGGTGAAGCTTGCCAGTTTGTTGAAGTGAATTTTGGGCGGGCCGACAAAGGTACCCGCGCCCGGGCGCCGCACCACGACTCCCTCGCGCTCCAGGACCGACAGTCCATGCCGCGCGGTCATGAGACTGACGCCATGAATGCGAGCCAGCTCACGTTCAGAATTGACGGCGTCGCCGGGCTTCAACTGGCCGCCTTCAATTTGCCGCAGTACCGCCTGCTGAATCCTCTGATAAGCAGGCGTAGCATTTCGTCGAGTTCTTCGCATGCACGCTCTCTGAGGCCTAGGAAACGAGATCCTAAGAAATCTGGCCGAAACTAACCGCTATAGTGCAGTAGCAAAACACGGTACGGAACTTAGCACAAATAGCGGACAAAGCAAATAGCCCAGAGCGATAGCCGCTCAGGCGCCGCCGCCATCCCACAAAAGTGCCTGTTTCCGGAGGCGAATACATAATCTGCCACTTTTGGGTGGGCTACCCGCTCGTGTAACTCCAATTGTGGACGGCGGGCGGAATTATTCCCTTGCAACCTGGGATTGAGCTGTGCTATATAGCTTTAATTCCTAGCTGTCGGCGGGAAAATAAGCAGTTTTGCCTCGCACAACGGGGCGGATGTAACACCCGGGGTTCGATCGCAAGAAGCTTTCGAAGGAGGTTGTTGCCATGCAAGGTTTCTTGAGGATAGGTCTATGCCTGGTGATCTCACTCGCGCTGATTGGGGGCGCACAGTTGGCTTCAGGCCAGAACGTCACGGCAGCGATCACGGGTACCGTGGTCGACCCGGGCGGAGCGCCCATCAATGGCGCCGAGGTTGTGGCACGCGATGTCGACCGTGGTACGGTGTTCACCACTAAAACCAACGAGAGCGGAATATATAACTTCACCCGCATTCCCATTGGGAACTACGAGGTGAGAGCTACGGCCGCCGGTTTCGATACGGCAGTGCAGCCCCCCTTGACCCTGGTGTTGAACCAGACGGCCCGCATCGAATTCAAAATGAAGGTAGGCTCGGTTACCGAGACCGTGGAAGTCACCTCCGCTCTCCCGCAGCTGCAGACGGACACCACACAAGTCAGCACGCTCATCGATAACAGAACAGTGAACAGCATCCCTCTGGCAACCCGCAACTACGTCGAGTTGACCTTGCTTTCGCCGGGGAGCATTACCCCAGACAACTCTACCTTCAACAACGGTGACAATACTGTAAGCGGGGGGCGGCCGTACATCAATGGCAATCGAGAACAGGCCAATAACTTTATTTTGGACGGCATGGACAACAATCAAGTGTCCGATAATCTCCTTGGGTACACGCCAGCGCCAGACGCGATCCAAGAGTTTAACCTGATCACGAGCAACGCACCCGCAGAATTCGGCAACTTCCAAGGGGGAATCGTCAACGCCACCATCAAATCGGGGACCAACCAGTTCCATGGTGATGTTTGGGAGTACTTCCGCAACGATGTGCTGAACGCCAACCAGTGGGAAAATAAATTCGGCGGACCGGGCCACGAACTCCCGAAACCAAAGCTGCGCTGGAACATGTTCGGCGGTACCGTCGGTGGGCCAATCATCAAAAACAAGCTGTTCTTTTTCGCCGACTATCAGGGTCAGCGTTTCGACCATCCGTCTACAAGCCAGTTCATTACGGTATTCACTGCCCCCGAACGCAACGGCGACTTTTCCGGGTTGTGTACGGCAGGTTTCAGCAACGGCCTCTGCAACAACCCTACACAGCGATTGAAGAACCCGATCACCGGAGCAATGTTCCCGAACAATCAAATTCCAGCGGCGCTGGAAAACAGCGTGGCCAAGAACCTGTTCGCTTCAAGTTTCTATCCAGCTCTGG
>JBPYDQ010000879.1:0-3889 GCA_051986135.1 Terriglobales bacterium
CAGAATATTCCACCAGCTCGGACTTTTGCCGGATCTTTGCCAGCGACACCAAACGGCTGTATCTGCTGTCGTTGCTGCTGACGGGCGATCCCGTAATTGCGGAGCGTTGCTTTGTTGCCGGCCTCGAAGACTCGACGAAACCAAACGCGGGCTTCAAGGAATGGGCCAACTCGTGGGCCCGGCGCACGATAATCCAGAATGCGATTCGAATGGTTCGGCCGCGGCCAGGAGATAGCGTTGATTCAGGTGACTCGAAGCTGGCGGGCGCCGATCAGGTTCTCACCGACCAGCCGGAGATGGCGGCGGTGATTGCGCTCCCGGCATTTGAACGTTTTGTGTTCGTCGTTTTGGTGCTCGAAGGCTACTCGGTCGAGAACTGCTCTTTGCTTCTGGGGTGCGCCCGCGCGGATGTGATCGCAGCACGGACTCGCGCATTTCGAAGCCTGGGTACGTCAGCAGAAGGTTACCGGAAGTCATTGGGCCCAGATGGGCAACGGGTCGTGCCGCTAGTCGCGCAATTGGAATAATGGATGGGTAGCAGCGCTATCTCGGACGTCCGTCTGCAAAGTTTGGTCTTCACGGTGTGCCCCGGAAGCGTTTTTGTTCAATTATCCCTTGGTCCTATTCCCCGTTTAGGACAACTATTTCACTCACTCAGGAGGATGGGGTTATGCTGCGTACCAAGGAATTCTGCAGCACTATGAGAGCCTTCTCATCCATCGCGCCGAAGGGTGTCTCTACGGTTTTGCGCGTCGGCATTCTCTACACCTCCTCCACGAACCGGAATGTCTGGTGTATTGCCCGACCCGGATGTCGCCCGCCACTCAAATCACGAGTTTCCACTTGCCAGGCACCAGCATGCTCCAGGTGATGGTATATTTGCTGGGTTTTTCGCCCGATCCATTTGCGGTTCTTGAGCTGTGTAGAAACAGAGGAGATCAGTCGATCTGATGTCGACAACCCCGGAGGCGGTAGAAAATACGAACGCTGCTCAACTGCGTCGTGACTCGCTCGGGCTTCCAGAACTCGTGTTTCATGGCATTACCCACATCGCCCCCGCAACAAATATTGTCTTCACTTTTCCAGTGATAGCCCAAAAATCCGGCCCGGCAATGCCCATTTCATTCTTGCTCACAACCGGGGTCTGTTTCTTTATCGCGAACACGGTATCGGAGTTCTCGAAATACATGCCCTCGAGTGGGGGATACTACTCTTTTGCGACGCGTGGTCTAGGAAGTCACGCAGGCTTTATGGCTACTTGGAGCTATCTTCTTTACGACATTATAGGTCCGGCCGCATCCAGCGGGTTTTTGGGGTACCTGCTATCGGATACGCTGCACGCTGGCTTTGGCATACAAGTTCCATGGTGGCTCATCGCGATCCTAACGTTTGGCGTAATTTGGTTTCTCACCTATAAAGGGATACGGCTGTCAATTCGGACCACTGTACTTCTCGGTGGGCTGGAGATGCTGATTATGCTGGCGCTTGCGATTACGTTCCTGATTCACCCGGGAAACGGTTCGAGTTATATTGCGCCGTTGCAGCCCTCGCGCTCGCCGCATCATTTTGGCGGAATTCTAGCCGGCATGGTGTTCTCCGTGCTGGCACTTAGCGGCTTCGAGGCACCCGCCCCTCTCGCACAGGAAGCCCGCCGCCCCGGCAGGTTTATCGGTCTTGGGGTCATTCTCTCGCTGCTGGCTATTGGGGTCTTTTATGTCATCACTTCCTATGCGAGCGCGATCGGCTGGGGCACCGGAGACATGGCTGCCTTCGCGGCTAGCCCGAACCCTTATTATGTTCTTGGCCACGCACTCTGGGGCGCAGCGTGGTGGTTTGTAGTCCTGGCAATAATCAACAGCGCGATTGGCGCCGGCTTAGCTTGCACGAACGCGGCGTCCCGAGTGATGTACACGATGGCGCAGGCCGGGACACTTCCAACCAGGTTTGGCACAATCCATCCCGTACACCGAACACCAGCTTTCGCCATTGGCATTCTCCAAATAACGGGTCTGGTGCCGGTGCTGCTCGTTGGCTTCCTATTGCGGCCTGAAGATATCTTCGGTGTCCTCGGGACGATCGCAACGCTGGCCGTGATCGTACTTTACGTGATGGCGAACCTGGCCTTGACATCCTACATTTACCGAGAACGCCGTGGTGAATTCCGTGTCTGGAGGCATGCGGTCGTCCCGGCGTTGGGAAGTCTGTTGCTGCTCCCGGTATTAGTCGTTACCGTATATCCTGTTCCTTCATGGCCGTATAAGATGACGCCGTATTTGTTCGCGGCGACTCTAGTCGGCGGCTTTGTCTACATGGTGTGGCTTGAATCTCGCCACCCTGGCGTGCTTCGTCGCGGTGCCACCATGCTGATCGGCAGACCGCTCGACTCCGAAGGCGATGTGAACTGGGATGCGATTTGAGCGCCGGTTTCGTTTCGAATTCGCTATGTCGTGGGGACCGTGGTGGTTTTGGGTTGGAGGCCTGGAACAGTCGCTTGGCAGAACTCTTGGCGTTTCCACTGCGTGCATCTGGAAATTCTAACCACCGTCACATCTCGTTGCGGTGAGGGATTCACGAGCTTACAGTTCGGGCAATCCATCGCGCTGATTGTATCGCCTTTCTGATTGGAATGGGCTTGCTACCTGAAGACTCGGTTACGAGATTGAGAGTTGCAGTAATGAGACCATTTTTTGATCATACGCGGTGGCTCACTGTGTTTGGCCTGTTCGCGCTTGTTCCCTTCATCTGCCGCGCACAGGCTCTGCAAACCCCGAAGCCGAAGGACAAGCTGTCGCCACAACCTGCGATACCAGCAATCCTCTCCGCGTTCGATAGGTACGAAGTTGTTGGGATGCAGAAGCCCACGGCATGAAAGACGAGGACGATTTTATCCTCTCGCTAATTCGCAATCCGGCCTTTCCTCAAAAAGTGAATGACATCGCAGTCGAGTGCGGCAATTCGCTCTACCAACCATCCTCGACCGCTACATCGCCGGAGAAGATGTGCCTTTCAGAGAACTTCAAAAAGTGTGGCGCGACACAACACAGCCGATGTGCGACATCAGGATTTCTCGAGGAGTTTTTTTCCTCTCGTCCGCGCCATCAACCAGAAGCTCCTAATAGGAAAGCGCCTTTGCGTCCTCGCTGGCGATCCTCCGGTTGACTGGGGCAAAGTGAAAAGCATCGAGGACATTCAAAAAATTTTCTCGCCACGCCAGTATCGCGTCTGTTATGGAAAAGGACGTCCTCTCGAAGCATCGCAAGGCTCTGATGCTCATCGGCATCTCTTATCTATACCACGGAGGAGGAGTCGGCGCGGGCAACGCTGTCACCATTTACGAGAAGGATTATCCTGGCCGCACATTCATCGTCCAAGATCTCGGTAACTTCGACCTGGCCGCACCCGTGCAACATGGAGCACCGTTCGCCGACTGGCCGTATCCTTCGCTAGTCGAGACTAGAGGCACGTGGCTCGGCGCCTTGGGCATCAGTCCCCAGTTTTGAAGTTCTCCAGCAATTGATCAGACATTGACGACTACCTTGCCAATCTGAGCGTTGGATTCGAGGAAGCGCGTCGCTTCTTGGATCTGTGCAAGAGGGAACGTGCGCGCGATGACTGGCTTCAGCTGCCCCGACGACAGCCCCTTGGTGATGAAAGCTTTTGCACGCTCGAGAGCAGCGTCGTTGTTGGTGATCTCTCCATTCAGATAACCCTTCAACGTCAAGCTCTTGCCTAGTACGGTGAACAGAGGAAACGGCGTCGGCTCCGTGCTGAGTGCTCCATATTCCAGCAGGATGCCGCCGGGCGCCATGCTCTCGGTGAGGGGGATGAAGGACGGACCACCAACTGGATCGAACACAACACGCGCACCGACGCCTCTAGTGAGCTCCAT
>JBPYDQ010000880.1:0-4477 GCA_051986135.1 Terriglobales bacterium
TTCGCAGCTGCTGGACCCGTCCGAAAAGAAGCTTATGGGACGCCAGCACCGCAAGTGGCTAGCACGCTTGTGGTCACGCCCCGACTTTCGTTCCCAACACAGCTGATTGAGATCAAATTGATCGCGAAGCTGGGGTAGACTTGTTGAAGACGGCACTTCTAAATTTAGCTTTGATTATGTCTGAATGGAAGAGACCGTAAAAACGTTGGGGTACGTTATTGTCAGGCAGCTCTCGCGAGAGCGTGGGTCGCAACGAACTGTTCTAAACACGATTAAGTACCCCAACGCCATATGAATCTAGGATATCGCGCAAAGTAACAATGCCTTCTAGTTTGTGCACATTCGCGCGGTTTACTATTGGCAAGACATCGATCTGGTTCGCGCCCATGCGTTCGAGTGCCAAATCAACCCCCTGATCGGGGTGAGCATGTGGAAAATTGATTCCATCCACCAGCTCACCGACTTGCTTCGCAGTGCCTTCATTTATTTCTCGCTCAAGTGTCGCAAGGTTTGCTGGTGTTCCAGAGCTCATCGCATCGCGTTGAGGAGGCAGGTACGATGCAGCCTTGGGGAGTCTGGTCCCTTGGCTTGAACCAGAAGGTGTAATTGGCTCGTGGACGGCACTCGCAAGAAAAGTGAGGCTGCTGTGGGAGCCGACTCCGGGTCAACCTGGATTCGTAAATACTACTCCGTTAGGCAGGACTAATCCTCGCTGAGTTTGCAAACCTGGGCCCAACTCTCAACTTACTAACTGACGGGTTGCCCGTGATCCGCCAAGTAGCGCGCAGGATCTTCCGCGCAGGGGACGGCGCACCACTCTACACATCTACCCGGAGTCAAAAGGGGATTGCCTGGATAGACCAAGAAAGAATGTGTGAAGTGGCACTGTCGTCGCGAAATAATCGATATCAGTGCAGTTCCGTTTTCCTGCGAATCTGTTCTGCGCTTGCATCAATCAACTCCAAAAAGGAGCGAAGGGCAATGGACGGATTGGCTTTTTTCCATGCGGCAACAAGCTCAACTCGAACACCATCCGGCTGCAAACGGTAAAAGTGAACGCCATCTGAACGTAGGTTTCTAACACAGGCAGGCACAATCGAAACACCCTGTTCTGCTTCAACCAGCGACAGTACCGTCTGCATCATGTTCGGCTGATTCTCAACTCGTGGGCAGAATCCAGCTTTCTGACACATGCCTGTGATCGTATCAAACAGACTTGGTGAGCCTTCGCGATGAAACAACACGAAGCTTTCGTTTGCCAAATCTGCAATGCGCACGCTCTTAGTTTGTATTCTTCTTGAGCGCGGCAGCACAGCCATCATTGGATCGCGGTACAAAACGCGCGATGAGAATGCCATTCTCTGTTCTGAGGTGACTGTACGAGTGAATCCGATGTCGATTCCCCCTTGTTCGAATGCAGCGTCCTGCTGAACCGGAGTGAGCTCCTGGAGGTTCAGTTTCACACCTGGATATTTCGCCTTAAACTTATGCACAAGCTCTGGGAGAAAAGGCGAGGTCGCAGAACCCAGAAACCCAATAGACAATCTGCCAATCTCACCCCGCGCGGCTCGCCTTGCAGTCTCAACCGCCAATGAGGCCTGCTCCAGAGTGCGTACTGCTTCTGCGTAAAACACCTCGCCTTCAGGCGTGAGCTGCGCCACGCGTTTCGCTCGCGAAAACAGCTTCAGGCCGAGCTCATCTTCCAGATCGGCGACTGTTTGGCTGATCGCGGGCTGGGCAACATGGATACGCCGAGATGCTTCACGATAACTCTTCCATTGCACGACGGCGGTGAAATATCGCAGATGACGCAGTTCCATGTTGATCGCTGTTTCCTATCAATATGATCCAAACACACGATGAATCATATCACCAGTTTGGGAAGTCAAACGGTACGCACGGCGAGCAGAGCCCGCCGAGAAATGGGAGCAAATATGAACAGCGTGGTTGACACAAGTCTTTCCAGGAATCTCAGGTCCGCTTCCCCGCGCAATGACGGGAGGATGCAATCGAGCATTTCCAAGAGGCTGGCTGGCAAGGTGGGAGTGATCACCGGTGGCTCAACTGGCATCGGCTTAGCAACAGCAAAGCGGTTCATCCTGGAAGGCATGGACCATGTGTTCATCACGGGCCGCCGCAAGGAAGTGCTGGAGACAGCGGCTGCTGAGATTGGCGAGAAGGCGACGGAAATCCGCGGCGATGTGGCCAACCTGGACGATCTCGATCAGATCTACGCAGCAGTCGAGCAATACGGTCGAAAGCTAGACGTGATTTTTGCCAACGCCGGAATCGCGTTACAGGCGCCACTGGGAACTGTCGACGAGAAGTTCTTCGACCTTCACTTTAACGCAAATGTGAAAGGGCTATTCTTCACAGTACAGAAGGGTCTTTCCTTTGTTAAGGATGGCGGATCAATCATCCTGACTGCGTCGATAGCCACAATCAAGGGCTTCCCAGGCATTAGCGTCTATAGCGCCACCAAGGCAGCCGTCCGATCCTTTGCCCGAACCTGGACAAATGAGCTTCGCGACCGGCGTATTCGCGTAAACGCAATCAGCCCTGGCCATATTGATACTCCAATCTTTGAAGGCTGGCAGCAGGGTGATGCGCTCATAAACATGAAAGAAGAGCTTGCAAAAAATGTTCCGCTTGGGCGGATGGGAGACCCGGACGAGATCGCGAAAGTGGCCGCCTTCCTCGCATCAGACGAAGCGAGCTATGTGGCCGGGATTGAGCTCTTCGTGGACGGTGGCGTCGCCCAAGTCTAAGTAATTACTAATGGTTAACGAATCCGGAGGGCTGGAACGCAATGACCAAGAACAAAACTCAAAAGAAAAAGGTGTTGGTTGCTGGCGCTAGCGGACTGCTCGGGGTCGCTGCAACAGAGAAGTTTCTTTCAGCGGGTTGGAAGGTGGTTGGAGTCGATCGCAGAAAGCCCGAACTGCCGAGCGGACGAAATGTCGAGTTTCTGCCCGTCGACCTGACCGACAAAGAAGCGGCGCGGTCTGCGTTGGAGCCGCTGACTGACATCACGCACCTCATCTATGCCGCAATATTCGGGAAATCCCAACTGGTTGCCGGCCGGTCCAGCAAGGACCAAATCGAAACCAATAACGCGATGCTCCGTAATTTAGTGGAGCCGATCGTGCGCGCGGCTTCGCACTTCCAGCACATCAGTATTCTCCAAGGAACAAAAGTTTACGGCGTGCATCTTCACCCGATACCAATTCCGGCCCGGGAACGTGATGCCCGCAAAGACCACGATAACTTCTTCTTCGACCACGAAGACTATGTGCGTGAAATGAGTGCTCGGCATGACTTCCTACACCGCACTGCGTCCACAGCTGGTGACCGGGCCAACGCCGGGAGCGTTGAACGTTCTTCCCGCGATCGGTGTTTACGCAGCAATCCGCGCGAAAAGGGTGAGCCATTTAGCATTATAGTCGCCATCATATTTATCGATATCGATAGACATGATATCGATGAAGCATTTCACCTTATACAACCTCGAGGGGATGACTACCATGACGGACACGACAGTAGCTGCACCGCAAACCGCAACGACCACCTGGAAGATCGATCCGGCTCACTCCGTAGCGGAGTTCAAGGTCAAGCACATGATGATCGCCAATGTGAAAGGCCAGTTTTCCAAGGTTTCAGGAGGCTTGTTTCTGGATGAATCTGGCCTGGCGAACTCTCGCGTCGAGGCCACCATCGAAGCTGCCTCCATTCACACCCGGGATGAGCAACGCGATGCTCACCTGAGAAGTGCCGATTTCTTTGATGTGGAGAAGTTTCCGACCCTGCACTTCGAATCCTCAGGCATCAGCATCGTTCGCGATGGAGAGTTGTCGGTTGAAGGCGACCTGACCATACATGGCGTTACTCGCAACGTCCGTTTCGCGGTGGAAGGGCCAACGCCACCTACGAAAGATCCCTGGGGCAACACTCGGGTTGCGGTCTCTGCGGTCACAAGGATCAACCGGAAGGACTTCGGATTGACGTGGAACGCTGCCCTTGAGACCGGCGGCATTCTGGTCGGTGACGATGTCACCATCACCCTCGAGGTTGAGTTCGTGAAGGCCTAATTTGTAGAGGCCAGCGAGAACGTTTTGTGTAGTCCTCCTCTACGAAGGCGATCCGGACGACTCCCGAAGGATCCAGCACGTAGGTCGGATCCAGAAATTCTGCTACGGTTTCCAAAAGATGTTTGATCTGTCCCACTTTGTCAATGCACCGCGGAAAAAGGACACGGTCCTCACACGACAGTTCATTGACCCAAGATGTCGACATGGCTTACAACGATCGTGATGAATTCGGCGAACACCATCTTACGGAGGCGTTCGCGGCATTCGCTTCGCGTTGTAGATTCTCTGGATGGTAAACAGGATAACAATGCGGTGCTGTCGACTCTGTCGGATCCTAGCCCTACTCCTGAAGAGATATGTCGAAAGTGGGAGCTTGCGAACCACATCGC
>JBPYDQ010000881.1:0-9364 GCA_051986135.1 Terriglobales bacterium
TTTACTCGCCGCCGCCACGGAGATCGAGGCCTAACCGTGACTTCTATTCCAATTTATTCCGCTCCGTTCGACGCAGTTGCAGAAGACTACGATCAGACATTTACTAGCTCGAATGTTGGCCGCGCCCAACGAGCGGAGGTCTGGAAGGACCTGGCGCGAACCTTCCACGCGGGAGACCGAATCCTGGAGATCGGTTGTGGTACTGGTGTAGATGCATGTTTTTTAGCCCGCCGGGGCGTCACCGTGGTTGCGTGTGATAGCTCGCCAGCAATGATTGCGGTTGCCGAGCGCAGAGTCAGGCAGGCGAACGAATTGAAAGTTCAGCTGCACCTAATGCCAGCGGAAGCCTTGTCTGAACTCAGCCCCAGGCAATGCTTCGATGGGGGCTTCTCTAACTTCGGCGCGCTTAACTGCGTAGAGGATCTGCAAGCAGTGGTAAGCGCGTTAGCCCGGTTGCTCAAGCCCGGAGCTATCTTTCTCGTTTGCATGATGGGAAGACACTGCGTGTGGGAAGTAGTGTGGTATCTCGCCCACGGAAATCTGCCCAAAGCATTTCGTCGAATTCGGCGTGGAAGCGTGAGCGCGCGACTGGCACCCGGTGCAACGATACGCATCTTCTATCCGTCGGTAAATTCCATAATCCGCATATTTTCACAAGGGTTCCGCTTGAAGTACTGGAAGGGAATTGGCGTCGCAGTCCCCCCTAGTTACCTTGAACATCTTGCGCAGCGACATCCGAAACTCTTGCGTTTGATGACGCGTGCGGATTCGTGCCTGGGAAAGAGCTTCATTTTTCGGGGATCCGCCGACCACATTCTCTTAAGTTTTGAGCGCGTGAGTGAATCAGGCGGTTCGCGGTGAGCACTTATACGTCCTTAATACCACACGCTGTACTCGGTAGCTACCAATCGATTGCTGGCCACCACATTAGCACCCTGCCCGTGCTCGTGATTTTCCCGCATAGTCAGTGCAACTGCCGTTGCACGATGTGCGACATCTGGAAAATTCGAGAAGGCCGGGAAATCACACCAGCCGATGTGGATTTCCAGCTGAGTTCATTGAGTAAGCTCGGAGTGCGATGGGTTGTCTTTTCCGGCGGCGAGCCCCAAATGAATCGCCAATGGTTTGCACTGGCTCGCATGTTTCGTAATAAGGAAATCCGAGTGACGATGCTCACCGCGGGGTTGCTGTTGGCGCAGGAAGCCAGCTGTGTTGCGGAGGACATAGACGATGTCATTGTTTCGTTAGATGGCCCGCCTGCGGTACACAACATAATTCGACGGGTGCCGAAAGCGTTCGAACAAATGGCTGCAGGAGTGAGAGCCTTACGGCAACATCGGCCAGGGATGGTAGTACGCGGTCGCTGTACAGTTCAAAAGGCGAACCATGCTTGGCTCCGGGCAACACTTCTGGCGGCTCGGCAAATCCAGTTGAACTCGATTTCGTTCCTGGCTGCGGATACGACCTCGACAGCTTTTAACCGTACTGCAGGATGGGGCCCCGAGCGCCAGACCACAGTTGCATTGAGCCTTCTGGAAGTCGAAGAGTTGCATTGGGAAATCGAACAACTCATCAGGGAACACCAGCTAGATTTGGAGTCGGGTTTTGTTGTGGAAGGGCCTGACAAGTTACGTCGCATCGTGAGCCATTTTCGGGCATATCTCGGACAGACGATGCATGTTGCTCCTCGTTGCAATGCGCCTTGGGTTTCTGCCGTCATTGAAGCGAACGGGGATATTCGACCCTGCTTTTTTCATCCGGCAATCGGAAATATCCATGACGGTCCACTCAACTCCATCCTGAATACGCCCACGGCGGTGGGGTTTCGCAAGAACCTGGATGTCGAGACCAACGCAATTTGCCGGCAATGCGTCTGCTCTTTATACATTCCCCACCAGAGAGAACAAGTCAGAGGAAAGCCCGCCGCCAGCGACTTTCACCGCACACAGAACGGGGATCTGGGGAAAGATCATACCTTGAGACGAAAAGAGGAATGAATCCATGTGCCTGAGAAACTTCCTGAATAAGGGTCTGAGCTTGCTTGTCTTTATGATCGTGTTAGCAGTGCCCGGAAAGATGTTGGCACGGACGTCGACTGTGGAGACTAGTGATGCGCGTTCCGGAGTAGATAGCGTGTCTACAGCCACCACGGCCGGCCAGTTGGGCATTTCTTTTATCGATGGATCATCCTCAGAAGTGCTAGTCGTACGCAACGGCCGGCAATTCATTGTAGATGTTGCCAACCATACAATCCGGGAAGTTGAGCGTGCACAGTCCGGCCCACCCGGTGGGCACGTGGTGCAGGTTGCGATCAGTACGGCGCGGAGAGAGGCTGGCGAGAGCTCGTCGCGGGACAGCTCCGACACCGCCCCGTCCGGCGATAACTCTGACACTGCTCCGTCCGGCGATAATGCTCAAACGCAATCACCATCCCCTTCAGCACCAGCTGAAAAGAAAAAGACCCCTCGTATCTACACTCCTGGAGATGATCTGGTCTTCAGCGTTCCTACCGGACGACGTCTTGAACGCCATGGATTTTATATCAATTTCTCCCACCGCTTTCCGTTTGAAGCTGCATTCGTGGGCCCCGGTCGCGGCAATGTTCTGCTTGGGCTGGATGACTTCTCGGTGTCATCGTTCGGGTTTCGATACGGAGTAACCTCGAAGCTGTCGGTGATGGCCTATCGCTCGCCCAGTGTCATCGGACGTCCGATCGAGTTAATGGCAGCTTATAACTTTCTCGATGAAAGCGATGGCAAGCCACTCAATGCAGCGGTACGGCTCTCGATCGACGGTCAAAACAATTTCACACGCAATTTTACCGAAAACATTGAACTCACTGTCTCCCGTAGCCTTGGCCATCGCGCTCAGCTGTATGCGGTCCCCACGTTTTCGATTCGCAATCGTCCGTTGCTGGGAGACATCAGTGCCCCTCTACAGAATGCGGTAACGGTGCAGTCCTGTAATCTAGCTCTCGCTGCGGGTGTCAATCCCGCCCTGGGAGTGCGACCTTGTGCGAATACCTTCTCTCTCGGCCTCGCCGTTGCCGTCGATGTCCGTCCAACCGTTGCCCTGGTGGCCGAGACCATTCCAACCTTAGTCAACGGCCCGGAGTTGGGAATACACCGCGCCCCCTTCGCTTTTGGAGTGCAGAAGAAAATATGGAGGCATGCGTTCACGCTGGGCCTCACTAACAGCCCCGGGACTACGGTTTCACAGCGCGCGGGTACGAACGCGACATTTCTCCAACAACCGGGTGCCGATAAACCATCTCAGATGTTCTTTGGATTCGATATCACTCGCCAGGTGTACTGAGGGGAACAGAAATCTGCGAATGAAAAGAAGCTGCGACTAGGAAAAAAGAGGTTGGACTAAGGGGAGTACGATGACAAAAAGGGAAGCAGGCTTTTGCACGATCCCAGAGGCTCTGGCGGAGCTGCGCGCTGGACGGATGATTGTCTTAATGGATGACGAAGGCCGCGAAAATGAAGGTGACCTGGTAATTGCCGCGGAAAAAGCAACTCCCGAGTCAATCAACTTCATGATGCGACACGGCTGCGGCCTGGTGTGCTTGGCTATGTCGGACGCGATCTGCGATCGACTAGGGCTATCAGTGATGCACGGCAACAATACCGACCCTCGCTCTACCCCATTCACTCCACCGATCGATGCGCGTAAATCCGTGACCACAGGCACCTCGGCCTTCGACCGGGCAAGGACTGTGCAGGTCGCCATTGCCGATGACTCCACGGCCTCAGATCTGAGAATAGGTAAAGGCCACGTTCCAGGTCTGCGGGCGTGCAAGGGAGGTGTCTTGTCCCGCGCTGGTCATACTGAAGGGAGTACAGACCTTGCACGGTTGGCAGGCTTGAAAGAGGCTGCCGTTATTTGCGAAATCGTTAATGAAGATGGCACTATGGCACGCCTGCCGGAGCTCCGTAGCTTCAGCAGCAAGTATGAGCTCAAAATCTGTACGATCGCGCAGGTCACAAAATATCGGTGTCAGCATGAAACCCTCATACAACGCGAACTGCAGTTGAGCATGCCGACCACTTACGGCGATTTCCACCTGATCGCCTACAGCTCGATGCTGGATGCCGAGCCGCACTTGGCTTTATGTGTGGGTGGTTTAGGTCTTCAGGTGGCGAACCGAGTTCCCCTACAAACCGATGCGGTTTTGGTCCGGATTCACAGTGAGTGTCTAACCGGCGACATTTTCAAGAGCCGACTATGCGATTGTGGTTTCCAATTCCGAGTAGCCATGAGCAGGATTCAGGAAGCCGGGAAAGGGGTGCTTCTTTACATGCGACAGGAAGGAAGGGGAATCGGTCTTTTGCCGAAGCTCAGAGCTTACCAGCTTCAGCAGAGGGAAGGGCTTGATACCGTCGACGCCAATCACCGCCTGGGTTTTCAAGCTGACTTGCGCCACTACCAGGTAAGCGCGCAGATCTTGGCAGATCTCGGTCTTCGTAAAATTAGGTTGCTAACGAATAACCCTGATAAAATCGCCGATTTAGCAGACCATGGTTTAGAAGTCGTCGAGCGATTACCTCTCCAGATTAGGGCAAGTGATACCAACCGCCGTTATTTAAAGGCGAAAAAAGAAAAGCTTGGGCACTTACTGGTTGACAGGGCGCTTGACTGCCTGCCGGGCAAAGACCCGCGGCTTCTTACGACCTTCGTGCGTTAGCACGTGATGCATTCAGTGTCGAACCGCCGTGAACCTCGCAAGTCGCTTACACGCCGTGAAATCGTAAGCGTCATTTCTATACTTCAGGACTCTCCAGGTTATTTGTGCTGAACAGCAGATTGATCGTAAGTTTTCGCTAGGTTCGAGTAGTTGACCCGGGTCGTAAGGTGTTAGCCGAGCAGCTCAGTTGCCCTGAACAGCCGCTAACAAAACTGTTCCCCCTTGAAATCAATCAGTTCTAGCCGGAAGCAGGCGGTAAGTGCAGACTAGAAGGTTAGCCGTAGCCCGACCTCCAACTGCCCGTGGCGCGCCAAGCGAATAGACTCCCGTTCCTACTCCAACTCGGTCCACATTGTGCCCCATCGGAGTCGTTCCATTGATTTTACCGGCAGCTTCCGTCAGCAACCCATTGAGTGCAATGCTGGGCAAGTCAAAATTGGCAAAGTTGAAAACGGTAACTGTGATCGCTGCGAACTGCTTCACGAAACTGTTGGAAGAAATGGACGCGTGAGGACCGATGATATTTTTGCGGACCACACCACTCGATAGAAGCGAAACCTCTGCCGAAGTCCATCTGTGTCGCGGCACAGCAACAAAAAAGCCTAGCCCATTCGCCACGCAGGCAGTTGCCCATGCCTTGCGAAAATCTACGATTAGCTGGCCATCATGGTGGAAGACCAGCTCGGCTAGCATTCAGGATGAACCAGTGTCGACGATGGCCAGAAGTCAACTCATTGTGCTGGGACGCTGCCGACCTGTGTTTTCAACGGCTTAGCACAACAATGTGCAGCAACTGGTCCCCCACGGTTCGGCGAACGTCGGGAGCAGTCCGCATGTCCGACGGTAAACTCATTCGCCTTTCAGCGCGTGTAGCTCGCCGCCTTTTCAGCCTAAGAACTCGGTAGGGCGGCCCTGTCCATCGCAACAGAACTGTGAAATCCCAACGCTGATGAATCGATTCAAGGAGCGCCGCCTACACAGGAGGTTTTTACAAGTAATTGACAAGTAATTGACGCACTTGTGATTTTTGGGTGGCGGATTCGCATATAGAATTTTATGGTCCGATGGAACAGCGTTCCCCGCTCTCGTTTGCTAAATGAGGAACAATCGCGGAAGCCCTCAAGAAAGTGCTTACAGCTGCCAGCATGGTTCAAGCAGCCGAAATCAGAAAGGAACTAATTCATGATTGTGAAAACCCTGAACGCCTATCTCGTCACTCTTCTTATAACTTGCTGCCTAGGGGTAGCCCAGACAGGCCAACCAGCAGGGAACGCAGTACAAACCTTCTCCGGCGAAATTATGGATGACCTGTGCGCCAAAAACAAGTCGCACGACAAGATGATGGAACAAATGAAGAGCATGACCAGCGATCCTGCTGTTTGCACCAAGAAGTGCATCGAACTCGGCGCTCACTATGTTCTGTACGATCGCCAGAAGGATGCCATTTACAAACTAGATGATCCGCAAAAGGCGGAACCCTTTGCCGGGAAAACCGTACACATCTCGGGAACACTCGAGAAAAACAAGATCAAAATAGCCAGTATAGAAGCCACAGATGGGGCTAAGTAGGGCGGAAGGGAAATGCCGCAAAACCGATGGGGAATGCTGGCGTTCGTCCTGGCATCGGTCACGGGTGCCATTCTGTGCTCGTGTAACCACCCGAGGTCAACCCAGGATGATCATGCCTTGTCTGAAAGCCAAAACTTCACACCCCAGCACCCCACAGTGGCAGACGCGGTTAAGGAATTCGTTGGGTGGCGCGCTACGCCAGTGCAACCGATCGCGTTTCCGCATAGCAAACATATAGCGAACGGGATCGGCTGCATGACATGTCATATCGGCGTCGACAAAGGTCCGGTGGCGGGGATTCCCAGCGCCAAGCTGTGCATGGGCTGCCACGAGGTGCTTGCAAGTGATCGTCCGGAAGTCAAGAAGCTGACCGCTTATTACAACTCTGGGCTTGATATCTCCTGGCAGCGAGTCTCCGGGTTTGCTACGTCGGCCCATGTGAAGTTCAATCATTCACCTCATATCCGCGCCGGCATCGATTGTTCACGTTGTCACGGGGATGTGGCAGAGATGATGGTAGTGGTGCGGGCGGTCAAGATCGATATGGGCTTTTGCCTAAGCTGTCACCGGGCAAAACAGGTTTCAACAGATTGTGTAACATGCCATTATTAATTTGATGCTAGGGTTGAAAGCACGATGAAACGCCGCGATCTTTTAAAGTTAGGCGTCTTGACAGGAGCAACCGCGACTCTCGCATCTTGTGAGAAGCCGGCTCAACAGCTCATTCGCTTTGTTCCTGAGGAGGATTTCTTACCTGGCATCGCTACTTGGAAACCAAGCTTGTGCACAGTTTGTCCAGCCGGGTGCGGCATGATGGTTCGCATCGTCGACGGTGAGGCCGAGGTAGTCCGAAATGGACAACTCGGGACTATCAACATGGGTCTGGCAAAGAAGTTAGAAGGTCATCCCAAGCATCCCGTCAATCGCGGGAAACTTTGTGCACGCGGACAAGCTGGGCTGCAGATTACTTATCATCCGGATCGGGTACGGACTCCTCTAAAGCGATCCGGCCAGCGGGGCTCCGGTGTTTTTCACGCCGTCGGATGGGAACCGGCGCTGAGCGAAATTGTCGTCAAGCTACAAGAGATTCGCTCGCGCGGGCGAGCGAATTCGATCCGCTTCCTTACCGATAGGGTGCGTGGACGGCGGCGCGAGTTGATCAACACCTTTCTGGGAAGTCTGGGGGCGCCGCCTGCCCTCGAGTTTGATCCCCTTGATGAACCGGTTCTACGCCACGCCAATCTGCTCGACTTTGGGCGGCCCGTCATGCCGTCGTTCGATTTTGCACGATCAAACTATGTGATTTCGTTTGGCGCAGACTTTCTGGGTGCGTGGAACTCTCCCGTCGCCCAGTCGATCGGCTACGGAGAAATGCGACGCGGACGTCCGGGCAATCGCGGCAAGTTCGTACAAGTCGAGCAGCGAATGTCGCAAACCGGGGCGAATGCCGACGAATGGGTGCCTTCCGCACCCGGAACTGAAGGCCTGCTGGCGTTAGGTTTGGCTCACAGCATTGTCAAGGAAAGACTCCGCCCGAAACCGCACGAGAGCGTTCACAACCCAAATTGGGCGGAACCTCTAACAACAGAGATCTACTCGCCCACGCAAGTCGAAAAAAGAACTGGAGTTGCAGCTAGCTCTATTGAGCGATTAGCGCGTGAAATGGCCAGTCATTTTCCAGCCGTAACTCTCATCGGAGGAGCAGCTCTAGCGCATACGAATGGGTTATTCAGCGCACTTGCGGTGAATCTTCTCAACCGGATATTAGGAAGCGTGGGTGCGCCGGGAGGGGTTTTCTTCTCCCCAAGGCCGCCCATCAAGCAGCCGACAAGCCTAAGCCATAACTCTGATTTTCTTTCTCAGTTACTATCCGGAGGCTTCGAAGATACAGAGACTCTATTCCTATACAAGGCTAACCCGGTATTCGCAATCCCACCCGGGTTCGAAGTCAGGGAAAAGTTGACGCGAACTCCTTTCACCGTCAGCTTTAGCAGCCTCATCGATGAAACCAGTGTTTTTGCCGATCTGATTCTTCCCGATCACTCACCACTGGAATCCTGGCTCGATGATGTTCCGGAGTCGGGCACTTCCGAAGCTGTCCTCACACTCGCTCGCCCGGTGATGCGCCCTCTGCATGACACGCGCGCCATGCCTGATGTGGTATTGGAGATCGCGAACAGACTCGGTGGGGAGGTAAGAGAAGCCCTGCCCCGGAAGACGTTCGAAGAAGTGTTGAAAGCTTCATACAGTCAGCACACCTGGACCCAAACCTGTAACCCAACCGACAATTTCGACAAGCTCTGGGAGCAATTATTGGAACAGGGCGGTTTTTGGGATGGCGACTGTCAACTCCGTTTGCCTGAGACCACTCGTTCCCAATTCCGAGTTCCAGAATTTATCGCACCCGTGTTCGACGGCAGCGAACAAGAATTTCCTTTTTACTTTCAGCCTTATCTGTCGGAGACCTTTCTGGACGGTTCGCTCGCGCACTTACCCTGGATGCAAGAACTACCCGATGCTCTTTCAACTGTGATGTGGGGAAGCTGGCTTGAAATTAATCCGAAAGCGGCTGAGAGACTACAAATCCAACAGGGGGACCTGATTCGTGTTCGCTCGCGGCACGGGACACTCGAGGCGCCAGCAATCATCAATCCTGGAATTGCCTTTGATGTGGTGGCCATGCCTATGGGGCAAGGGCATGAAAACTTCGGCCGCTATGCCAGCCTGCGGGGGGCAAATCCGATGAAGATTCTGGCTCCCACGCTAGTGCACGAAGTCGGTGCACTCGCCTGGGCCGCTACCCGCGTCAACCTTTCGAAGGTCGGCCAAACGGGACGTCTGGCTCTCTTCTCGGGAGCTTTGAGCGAGCAGGGAAGAGATCGGGAGCTCCGCTAGGAGGATCTATGTCTCATCGTTGGGGGATGGCCGTTGATCTAGACCGATGTACGGGATGCAGCGCCTGCGTTATCGCCTGTCAAGCGGAGAACAACGTTCCGACTGTAGGGGAAGAAGCCGCACGTAAGGGCCGGATTATGCATTGGATTCGGATTGAGCGCTACTATGAAGGCGAATTTCCAAATGTTCGGGCTAGATTCCAGCCGGTAC
>JBPYDQ010000882.1:0-4628 GCA_051986135.1 Terriglobales bacterium
CATCACCCCTTCGATTACACGCCGGTGGCTGAGGTTCGGGACGAGGAGACTCAACTCATTCCGGCGCTACTAGATGCGCAGCTGGCCGGAGGAAAGGGAGAATGGCGGTGGGACATCACCACCGACACCATCACCTGGTCCGACCAGGTTTATCGGATCGCGGGTCGTGATCCGACGGTCGCGCTCCCTTCGCTAAGGGAGCATTCTTGCTTCTACACCTCCGAGAGCTGGGACCGGCTCACTTCTGCAGTGCTCGAGGTCTTCCGAAGGGGAGTGCCTTACGAAATAGAACTGGAGATGATTCGGCCGGACACGAGCACGCGATGGGTCATCTGTTCCGGTGAGGCCGTGCGCGATACCAGCAACTCGATTCTGCACCTTCGCGGCACGGTTGAGGATATTACCGAGCGCAAATGTTACGAAACCAGCCAAAACCAGCCGGACGGTCCCGCAAGCGCCAGTATCGATCGCCGCCTGATCGAGTATTTGATCAATACACATGAGGAAGAGAGAGCCTGGGTTGCGAAGGAACTGATGGACGACATCGCTCAAAATACGTCTCTTGTAGCGGTCGGGATTCAACAACTGGTTCCCACATTACCGCAATCGATGGCAGCGGAGCACGCACGCATCGAGGCGTTGTGGCAGCGCACAAGCGAGACGATCGAGAAGCTATATCGACTGGCACAAGAACTGCGGCCGCCCGCACTGGATTTGATAGGACTTCCGGGCGCCATCCGGGCGCTTTGCCGGGAGTTTTCCCATCGATCGGAGGTCCACGTCGAGTACAAGACAAATGTCGCCGCGGACCTCGATCGACAGCTGGCGCTCAGTTTCTTTCGCGTTTGTCAGGAGGCGTTACGTCATGTCGTAAAACACAGCCAGGCTAAGAACGTCGAAATCAAGCTAACCACAAGGTCGAACGAACTTCTCCTAAACATATCCGATGACGGGGTGGGTTTGGTGTCGGACACGGCAAGCTGTGAAAGTAATCTCCGGTTTCTGGGGATAAAGGAACAACTGCGTCTTGTCGGGGGGGAGCTTATGGTTTTTTCGCAACCGTCGCTCGGCACTCGATTCGAAGCTCGAGCTCCATTGCCTGAACCTACGCCGGAATCGGAGCGCGGCTTTGGACGCGAATCGGAGGCTTTCGAGCATCTCGCTTAATTTCCGAGACGAGATGCATTCGCACCACCTCCCTGTGGGTACTCTATACATTTGCCAGCTTAAAGTGTAGACGCGGGCTTGCGGCTTTACGTGCTTCGGCGCTCCCCCGTCGAGTAGCTGCCACAATTTGACACCGGTGCGCCGTGCCCTCTGGCTTATGTTTGACCTCCAGCGGGACACGAGCGCGGCTGACCATCGCCATCCCAGGCAATATTGACTTGTCCATGCGGCTTCCAGTGCTCCCATCTCCCGGGCATACGTTCCTCGCTGAACACCGCCATCATTGCCGCTCCGCTCGGCACCGACGACGACGACCGATGGCTGTAACGGCTCCGATGCCTGCGGTTCATTTGAACCAGAGTAGATGCACATGTAGGCTGCACCTGCCGGCAAAGCGGTACACCCACTCCAAGGAGTTCCATGAAGGACGCTTACGAGGTTTTGCGCCAGAAGGAAGCGGACGTAGCGCGCCTGCGCCACGAAATTGCCAGCTTACAAATTGTCGCGCCACTGCTTAGCGATGACTCTCATAGCGACCATCACCAGCACAGAGACGAGGGGTCCGAGCAGGGAAGCTCTGATTCCCTATCGGATCCAGACGGCACCGGAACCGACCGGCTGTTTTCCTCTGTGCCTCGAGACCGCAGCAATCTCTGGAACTTGTTGAAGCGCGAGTAGTAGGTCAAATCGGACGCATTTGGGCGGATCTGTCTGAATTTCCAAATTACCCTTGCTTAGGGGAATGTTTGTGCCACTCAAAGCCGGCATGTCGGCATATATGCTCAGCTGGCGTGGCTGGGGAAGTCCGCCCCCTAGCCGCCTGAAAGAGCGAGCCAATGCGATCAGCATTTGAGAAAGCGTGCGGCTCGACGAAAAAAATTTGGTGCTCCCGCGCAACAGTTCTGCTGCGGATGCTTCTCGAACTTCTGCTATCCGAGCAGACACGTTGGACCAGGACGCGCAACTCGGCGCCTTCCGCCAGCAATTGAAAGCTCGCCGAACTGCTCCTGGCCGGTTCGAAACGCGCAAGATGCAGGGGTTGGCTGGGCGCGCGATGGTACCGCCAGAAGTCCCGTTTCCATCGCGAAGAATCTTCTCCTATTTTGCCTGTTCAAGACGTTGCGCTGATTAAAGGCAGTGTGCAGCCTGTTTTTTCGCACCTTCTAGTAGGCGCGTGTCATCGAGTTTCGAAACGCCTCAGAACCAGGAAGGACTTTGACGTACCGCGGGCTCCATGAGGCTGACTCGCGAGACACACATTGGAAATTGTAAAGTGGTGCTGATATTCTGCGATGCTCAATCATGGTGAACAACGGAGGAGCGGATGAAGCTTCGGTGGCTGATTGCCCTGGTAGCGGTGTTTGTTCTGAAACAGTTGGGGTGGCCGGCACCGCCGGCGCAACCGGATCGGCAGGTGGCGATCACCATTGATGACTTGCCCGCCGGCAGCGCAGAGTCGATGACCGCGGCAGCGCTCACTGAAATGACTTCGAAGCTGTTGGCCACGCTGCGACAACAGAACGTTCCCGCGGTTGGATTTGTGAATGAGGGGAAGCTGTACAAAGCGGGGGAGGTGGACGCGCGCATCAAGGTGCTGAATATGTGGCTCGATTCGGGATTCGAATTGGGCAATCACACCTTCCACCATACGTCGTTGAATCGGGCCGGACTGCAGGTTTGGGAGGATGACATCATCCAAGGCGAATCCGTTATCAAGCTGCTGCTGGCACAACACAGGATGAAGTTAAGGTATTTTCGCCACCCCTATCTTGACACCGGAGCGGATTTGCAAACCCGGCGGGAGGCAGAGGCGTTCCTCAGCGGGCGAGGGTACTCAGTCGCGCCGGTGACGGTGGACGGCTGGGACTGGAACTTTGCTGGTGTGTATGAAGACGCCAGAAAGAGGGGAGACACTGCGCTGATGCAGGAGGTTGTGCGTCTGTATCTCGAGCATCATGATGCGATGTTTGCTTACTGCGAACAGTTATCGCGGGATGTGGTGGGATATGAGCCGCGGCAGATCCTGTTGTTGCACGGGAATCAACTGGAGGGAGACCATATTGGCGAACTGCTGAACCTGATCCGCCAGCGGGGGTATCGGTTCATCACGCTGGAGGAGGCCTTATCAGATCCAGCATATAGTCTTCCGGACACCTATGTGGGGGTGGAAGGAACCAGTTGGCTCGAACATTGGGCTATCACCAAGGGCAAGCCCCCGCAGGGGGCTCCCCAGTTCCCACCGCAAATTGCACAACGGACTAAGGCGCTTAGGGGATACTGACCGCTGAGGCAAACATGACCGCCGGGGAATGGAATTCCCCTGCCCCGACAGACAAAGGTTCCGGGAGGAGAGCCCGGCCCCCCATTGCACTTTTAGTCACTCGACAGGCGAGTGGTCATCTCCTCGGGAGGTTCGCCGCCGGCCATGGTTTGGGCGAGAATCAGTTGGCGGGCTTCGACGCCAATCGTAGGCAGGCGAAGGCCGAACAATAGCGCTGCCCCGACGCAGGCAACTCCACCTAGAGCGACGGTGGGCGGCGCGCCGATCCGGTCGGCCAAGGCCCCCCCAAAGAATGCTCCGAAGGGAGCCATGCCCATGAACATCATTGAGTAGAGGGACATAACGCGGCCGCGCAGCTCATCCGGAACCATGGCCTGCAGGAGAGTGTTGGAGGAAGAAGTTTCCAACATCATGCAGAAGCCTACCGGCACCAGCAGGGCGGCAGATAGCCAGAAGTTACGGGAGAGCGAAAACAGGGTAATCGAAACACCGAAGCCGCCCGCGGCTAAGGCGATCCAGCGGCCCAAGCCGCGCAAGCCGGACTTAGCGGCCAAAGCTAGTGCGGCAAGCAGCGCGCCGACTCCCGTCGAGCCCATCAGAATACCGAGTCCACGTGCACCGCCGTGCAGGATCGTGTCCGCGAAGATGGGCATAAGCACCGAATACGGCATTCCCACGAGGCTGACGATGCCGAGCAGAAGAAGCACGGCGCGGATGGGGGCGGTACCTCTCGCGAACTGAAAGCCTTCGATAATGTGCTGCAAATGCGAGGCCGATGCCGGTCTTCGTCGCTCCTGGATGCGCATCAGGGCCAGACCAATAATGACGGCTATATAGCTGACGCCATTCCCAAAGAAACACCAGCCTTCTCCGATGCTGGCAACGAGGATGCCGGCAATCGCTGGACCAACTATTCGGGCGCCATTGAACATGGAGGAGTTTAGTGCGATGGCATTCATCAGGTCCTCCCTGCCCACCATCTCGACCAGAAAGGATTGACGCGCCGGGATGTCGAAGGCGTTCACTATGCCGAGCAAGGTCGCCAGCACGAATATGTGCCAGACCTGGACGGTATGGGTGAGGGTTAGAACCGAGAGGATGAATGCCAGGATCATGGCCGCGGTCTGGGTAGCGATGACCACGTGCTGACGATTGCGACGGTCAGCAATGATGCCCCCGA
>JBPYDQ010000883.1:0-4948 GCA_051986135.1 Terriglobales bacterium
ATACTTGCTGCCCAAGATGAGATTCAGGTCGCGTGCACGCTGAATCTTGTCGGCGCCGAAATATTCGTAGTCATTGTGCGTCGAGTAACATCGGATCCCCAGTTGATCGAGAAGTTTTCGCATCTGCCTAGCCTGCGTTTCAGTCCACAGGTAATAAGGAGCGTAGAACTCGACGCATTCATATCCCATTTTGGCGACGGAGCGCACGGTTCCTTCGGGGTCCTTTTGGAACGTATCGCGGACCGAATACAGCTCCAGGCCAATCGGAATTCGGCTAGAAGCTCCGGCCCCCATTCGCCAAGCAAGTATTGCGGATGAGAGAAGGAATGAGCGGCGTGAAAGAGACATGCTCGACATCGTACTACCGGGGCTTACGTAGCGCGAAACACATCTTGCGGCTTTTTATTAGCGCACCGGGCTGATCGTAAGTACCGCGACCATTTCGTCAGCGATCAGGTGACGTAACGCTTTCTTTCAGCTCGGCCAGAAAATGTTGAAAATGCTCGTCAATCGGGGATTCCCTCGATCGACTCCATCAGAAAGGTTACATTTCGGATCCCGTCACCAAAGCAAAATCAGTTGTTTTGACTGAGGAAGGCGCGAAGCCTTCGTAAGATCTGTTTGAGAAGTACATCTCGAAATCATCGTAGGATCCATCATGAGCGTCAACACAACGTGCCAGTCTCCGTGCCGGCTCCTCCCGGTTTTGAGCGCAATAGCCTGTTCTCGTCAGCCACGCGGTGCCATAATGCACGCGAGCCACCAAATATGCGGACAACGGTAACTGTTGCGATCCCGTCACCCTATGATCATGATTCCGCGAGGTGAGCCATGCGAGGGGATGATATCGAAATCCTTCGAGTCAGATTGCAAGAAGTGCTCCGTGATGTGGAGCGCTCCGGTCGAGACGATGAAGAATACCCGCCACAGGTCACCGATGAAATGAAGGGGCTCGTTCGGGTGCTGAAGTCGCATGGCTATACCGCCAGTACTATGCGCTGCGATGGTGCCCTCGTGGTGGTCCTCAATCCGCAGCAGGTTGAGGACACTGCCTGATATCGCTGTGGCAGATACCGGCCGTTATTTAACCCCGCGCCCGCCCGTTGGCCGCGGTCAGGCGCGGGGTGCCCCGGCCCGTCGCTCGGTTTTGTTTCACCAACATTAATTCTTGAAAATCGATTTCAACTTCAATTCTGAAAACGTCAACATCAAGGTCCACATGTGTCTGTTCCTCAATTTACCATTTTGGGATTCTCAACCTTGTCCGCTGGATGAATCCGGGTGAACCATCGCCCGACTTGGTGTACCATAGCCAGCCGGTCGAGGAACTCTGGATATGCCTAAGTCACTCACGCCTTTCGCAGCGTGCTTATGCCTGATCCTTCTTAGTGTTCTAAGTGAGTTCGCCTGGGCGGGCGAACCGCAATGGCTGGAGATTCATTCGCCGCATTTTTCAGTGGTCACAGATGCGGGGGAGAAGCGTGCCCGAGAAACGGCAGTCAAGTTTGAACAGATGAGAGCAGTTTTCGGCGCGATGCTGGCCAAAGCGAAAGTTAATCTCCCTGTGCCGCTGCAGATCGTTGCACTTCGCAACACAAAAGAATTCCGTCAGTTTGCCCCAATCTTCCACGGCAAGCCAACCCAGTTAGCCGGGCTATTCCAATCCGGAGAGGATCGCAACTTCATCCTTCTGGACATGTCGGTGGAGGATCCGTGGACCGTGGTGTTCCACGAATATGCCCATGAATTAATGAATGGGAACCTGAAAGCCGACACTCAGGCGTGGTTCGAGGAGGGATTTGCGGAATACTTTTCCAGCATCGAAGTCGATGCAAAAGAGGCCAAACTGGGGTCGCGGGTTCCGCCAGGCGACTTGGAGGCGCTTCAGCAATACGGACTCATGAAGGTGTCTGATCTGTTCCGCGTGCAACACGACTCACAGACTTACAACGAGGGGGACCGGCGCTCGACCTTTTATGCTGAATCGTGGCTTATCGTTCACTATTTGTATGACACTCAGCAGATTCCAAAAGTCGGGATCTATTTCGATGCCATCGATCAGAAACTTACCGTCGAGGCAGCCATCCAGAAAGCTTTTGGGATGTCGGCGGCGCAATTTGATAAGACGATCCATAATTATCTTTCTGGCGGACGCATCCACTATGCCAGGATTGCTACTCCACCCGGCATTGAAACCACCGGTTACTCGGTTACGCAGATAAGCCCGGTTAACGCCAAGGCAGTTCTGGCCGATGCGCATCTTCATTCTCCCGATTACCAGGAAAAAGCGGTACAGGAATTTGAGGAAGTTCTGGCGGCTGAACCGAATAACGCCGCCGCTCTGCGTGGACTGGGCTATGCTGCGCTTCGCAAGAGCGATTTTGCACGTGCCGGAGAGTATTTTCATCGCGCCGTACAGGCAGATTCCAAAGATGCCCGTGTTTATTACTACTCGGCATTGCTGGCCAACAAAGAAGTCGCCATGACGCGAGAATCGGAGAAGCTGGACAGCATTAAGCAGGATCTCAGCAAATCCATCAGTTTGGATCCAAGTTTCGCCGATTCTTACGCGCTGCTGGCCTACGCCCACATGTCGTCTGGCGAGCATGACGAGGCAATCGCGAACATGAAGAAGGCGCTTGAACTAAACCCCCGCAATGAACAGTATTTATTCAATTTGTCGCAGATATACCTGGTGTCAGGTCAAGCTGACGATGCAGTTTCCATTCTGCAGCCACTCACCAATAGTTCCGACCCGGAAGTGGCCGCTCGCGCGCGCGATGCCATGGAACAGATACAAAAAATGCGCGTTGTACTGCAGGCGGCATCGGAACATCGCTCGGCACCGGTTCTCGAAGCGGCCGCACCCGAGAGTGTGACCACACCCAAAGTGGTCACGAGCAACGGTGAATCCGAAGTGCACGTGCTGCCGGCGTCGAAGCCGCCGAAATTTCTTAAAGGACAACTGGTCAGTGTCGATTGCAGCCATGCTCCTAGCGCCGTTCTGACCGTTGTTTCCGATGCCAAATCTTTGAAGATGAAAATCGCCGATACCCAGCATGCAATCGTCATCGGCGCCGACGAATTCTCCTGCGGGTGGACGAAGAAGAAAGTTGCCGTGAACTATCGTGAGTCTTCTGATGGTGAATTGAACGTAATGACGGTTGAGATCCAATGAAGCCAGGGCCGTGTCATTTCACGGCGGCATATTCGGCCTTTGCCCATGCGTAGAATGGGTAAATCGCCATTCCGCGTTCTTCGTGCCACAAAAATGTTGCTGCTGTCTGGACGAGCCGAGCATCGGGCTTTGTGGGAATTGCTACAGGTTACACTCTCAGCGACGATGGATTGTGGCGGCAACACTCGTGGAACGTTTTAGGCGACGGCATTCTTGAAACGACCAAAGCTCGGCAAAAGTACTTCGGGATTCTGCGTCAGTGCAAAGCTGCCGATCACTTCGCCAAAGCGAATGCTTCCAACTAACACAACCAGGCACTCCGAAAACCGACCGCCGGGTTCTGAGATCCCGGTAGGGATATCACTCGCATGGTACCCCCCGGACGGACCCGGACGGGCGCTCATGAGCGCATCCGGTTCTTATCTCGGATGACTGGCGGCGAAGCGAACCGCGGGATATGGATGGAGCACACGCGGTTGCGCAAGCCAGCGATCCCCTAACGCTAGCGTGCGGGTCCACGAAAACGGATGCTTCTGGCTCCGGCGACGCAACCTGCGCCACCACAGTCCCAGCAATCGGTCTCGGAACACCGCAAGGCTGTCGAGGTTTCCTGGTACCGCATAGTAGTTGAAGTAACCCTGCACGACCGATTGGAGCCACCCTCCCGTTTGAGCTATGGGATCATGCATGCGCTGCTGGAGCTCCTGCTTAAGCTGCCGCAGTTTGGCCCGCATGCGCTTGCCGATCGTTTTGCGTCGCACGGTGAAACGCCCCAGCCTATTCTTCCCGCTAATGTGCGTGAAGCCTAGAAAATCGAACGTCTCGGGTTTCCCTTCCCCTCTCCGTTTCCGGTTCTCTTCGGCAAATCTGCCAAATTCGATCCGGCGCGTCTTATCTGGGTGTAACTCCAGTCCAAACATGGCCAGTCGTTCCCGTAGATTCTCCAGGAAGCGATCCGCATCCGTTCGATGCTGGAATCCCACGATGGTGTCATCAGCAAACCGGATAACCACCACCTCGCCTTGCGCCCACTTCTTGCGCCAGACGTTCACCCACAGATCGTAAGCGTAGTGTAGGTACACGTTTGCGAGCAATGGTGATATCACCGAGCCCTGTGGCGTACCCGTCTTCGGCTCCGACCATTTGCCTTCCTCCATCACTCCGGCCTTCAGCCATTTCTGGATCAGCCGCAGGATGCGAGGGTCGGCGACGCGATGCTCTATGAACCTGATCATCCAGCCTTTGTCGAGATTGTCGAAAAAGCTTCGAACATCAGCATCCAAAATGTAGTTCACCTTCTTCTTCAGAAGCGCGTACGACAACGCATCCAGCGCGTCATGCTGGCTGCGCCCCGGGCGAAAGCCATACGAGAAGTCGAGAAAGTCCTCTTCGTAGATCTGATTGAGGATGGTGGCCACGGCGTACTGGACAAGTTTATCTTCCAGGGCCGCGACTCCAAGTGGGCGTTGCCGTCCATCTTCTTTCTCTATGTACACTCTTCTCGAGGGCAGCGCTCGATACGCTCCACGATGAACCCGGCCGTGAAGATCAACCAACCGATCTTCGAGCCCGGTCTCATACTCCTGCCAGGTGACTCCGTCTACTCCAGGTGCGGCTTTCCTCTTCAGTGAGTAAAAGCTTTCCCGCAGCAGATCCACGGTCAGATGGTGGAGCAGAGCGGTGAACTTCATCTCCTTGTTTTCCCGTGCTGCTTGCCGCACACCCGCCAGCCCTTGTGACACGCCCTTCCCGCTCTGCGTCGGGTACGTG
>JBPYDQ010000884.1:0-8068 GCA_051986135.1 Terriglobales bacterium
ATTTCCCGTTTGTTGAGTACCGGCCCTTCCGCACCTTCTCGCGCAACCAGAGCTCTAGTGTCCTGATCCAGGCATATGTCGGTTTCGACACCCCGACGGAATCCTCCGTAGTCTCACCGGCGGGTGCGCCGATGCCGCACTTGCGCACCGTTGTGCTCACAGGGATTCGTGTTGCATTTGACTGGCGCTACTACTTGAAATGATTGGCTACGTCGCCATCAAACGCCTCCTTGACGAGGGTCTGATCACCGATGCTGGGAAGCGCGTCCAAGAGGACCGACGTGTCCGCAAGTATTACAAATTGACTGGCGAAGGCAAGAAGACTCTAGGCGCGGAACTAGCTGGCCTCGCTTCGTTGCTTTCGCTCCCAAACGTGAGGAGTCTCATTCCCCGGCTATGAGTGCATCGAACCTTTATGCAATGTTGCTCAAGCTGTACCCCGCAGCATACCGCCCGTGCGTCGCGGCATCGTTTGATTTACGCTGCGACGTTCAATCCCTGTTGGTCAACTGGTACGGAGACGAAGCGACAACCGTTCAAGGCAAAGCGCGTCGGGCAAACCATTATCCGGGTGCTTCCATCCACGGTCGACTTCCCGGATCAAGAAGTGCTTGAGCACAGTATCGAGCGCTTGTTGGGGACCGTTCGCGACCATGATTTGCTCCGCCTCACCGCGTACGCCCTGAGCGGTTCTGAGATAAATCGCGATGCCGTTCCGCAGACTCGCAAACCGATCGCATTCCCGTAGTCCATTCGACAGTCGTGCTGCGGCGGTGGCGTGTGGCCAGGCTGTTCCAAATCTGAAATGAGAACTGTTCAAACGCCATTCGGCCGACGCCAAAAGCACTCCACCAACGCGGCCGTGGAGCATTTTCGATCGAATCAGGAAGCGAGAGTCTTAGCTAACGACCCTAGAGTGCGGCGAGTCGTGTGGACGCGATGCTTAATTCCCGCCGTTCCTGTTCCGACATGGCTTTGAAAGTGTCCTTCCGTTAAAAGCGGAGCGTATGCGTTTGAAAAGGGAAGGCGGGAAATTCCGACTTCAGAAGCCAGACGGCGAGCCGATGGCCGCAACATCACGCCGACGGCAGCTGCACGATAACCATCATAGAGTTGTCGGCGTAACGATCTGACTACCTTGCCGTCGATGGTGATGATTGGGCTAATGGCAGACGACACCTTCTGCATCACAACCCAACTCCTAGTGGTTATATCAAAATCCGGTCAAGTGGATATTGCGGCAGACCACAAATCTACTTCACGATTACTATCGCTTCACCGTTCAGCCAAAGGACAAGCGATGACAAATCGAAAGAGATTCACTGCGGCCGTTTTGGCCGCCTGCTTGTTGGCATTCATCCCTTGCAGAGGGTCTCAGGATAAGCCCCAGAATTCAAGGGCGATCGATACGCAAACGCACACGCAAAGCAAGAGTACTCTCGTCTATGTCTGTGCCTGCCTGAAGACAAAATCCTGCTCTTGCATGACCGAGGCCAAAATGCAGGGGCCCTGCGCCTGCGGAACTCAAGGGGGACCACCGCTGAAGGCGGTGCCGAAGGATAGCACATGGGCTGTGGAGAACCGCGAGGCGCTTGCGAAGTAGATGCCAACGAGTGAATTCTGTCCGCTTCTATGTGTTCTCTAGTGCTGGGGATATGAGCCGTCGCCAGTTTCAGGGAGCGATACGATCTGGAATTCTGCCAATTATCGTACGTTCCGGCAGGGATCACAGCTGAGAGTGGTCTGATGAAGTTCCAAATACACACAAATATAGGAAGATTGGCCGGATCTTGTACTGCCTGCCATTCTTGATTTATCCCTATTTTCATTTTGCCCGACAGCCCAAGCGGTACCGCGATTGTTCCGCCGTGGATTCGGTGCGTCTGTTCTTGGCATATTTCTGCGGCGCCAATATGTTGGCGCCTGCTCTGGCGATTCTCTTCTTCGGGAAATAGGCTGCGCCTGGCAGCTATCTTGTTGGGCAATGAACTTTTGCTGTCCTTGCTCCTCATCCATACTTTCTCATATTCAAACGAGCGGACTTGGGTGCGGTCTTCTGATCACACCACAGCATGGTCTGCCAGGGAAACTCAATAATGATTCACGACGTGGGATCGCCGGAAAGAGCCTTTATTACGGCCGGATGGCTGTCGCCAACATGGCAAACTTCTGGGGGAGACCGCATTTTCGCATTGGGACGTACCATGCCGCGATCTCAATCACTGTATTCGTCGTTTTCTATTTTGTCGATCCTCCTTGCCCGCCGGCAGTTCAGCCGCAGTATGTGGCCATTGGATTTCCGATTTCGGGCCATGCCATTTGGGGTGTACCTGAGCGCGGGTGCTCTTCTGAGTGCCGGCATTAGCATCCTCGTCAATCGGGGAACAGGATAGGCCATGAGACCGGTCAGCGTTTAAAATCACAGGGCCGTCATGAACCGTGAGTACTCGAACCATTACAGCCGCGAACTTGAGCGCGATATGGAGGTGCTGGTATTCGGCACCGGCGGCTTGCCTGCTCTAGTCTTTCCCACTTCGAGGGGACGTTTTTTCGATTATGAAAACCATGGCATGGTAGCGGTGCTGGCGCCGAAGATTGATTGCGCAGAGCTGCAACTGCTCTGTGTGGACAGCGTGGACAGCGAGAGCTGGTACAACAAGACGGTGCACCCACGCGAACGCGTGAAGCGGCACATACATTATGAACGCTATTTGCTGAACGAATTACTTCCATGGCTGCGTTTGCGAAACCCATACCCGCAACTCGCCGTGGCCGGCTGTAGCTTCGGCGGTTATCACGCGTTGAATTTTGCGTTGCGCCATCCGGATTTGGCGTCGTACTGCGTAAGTATGGGTGGGGCCTTCGACATCCATCAATTTCTCGACGGCTATTACGATGAAAATTGCTACTTCCACTGTCCGCCAGATTACCTTTCCAATATGAATAACGGCTGGTACCTGGACCGTTATCGGGAAATGAAGATCGTCCTGGCGACGGGCGAGGATGACATCTGCCGGGGCGAGAACGAGCGCATGGCGCAGATTATGGCCGCAAAGCAGATACCGCACTGGCTCGACGTCTGGGGCGACCATACGGGTCACGATTGGCCCTGGTGGCAACAAATGTCAGCCAAGTTTTTTCTCTAGCCAAACCTTTCAGCAAGCGCGAAGATAACCCACTGCGCGCGTTCTCGGGAGAGAGCTATGACCCATAAGAAGATCGGCATCCTCTTCGGCATGGAGAATACTTTTCCACCCGCCGTGGTCGAGCGGATCAATAGCAGCAAAACCGACGGCATCACGGCCGAGTTTGTGAAGGTCGGTGGCGTAAGAATGGCTGATCCTAGCGGGTATGCATTGATCATCGATCGCATTTCGCATGACATCCCTTTTTACCGAGCCTACCTAAAAAATGCGGTCCTCACCGGAACAGTTGTCATCAATAATCCATTCTGGTGGAGTGCCGACGATAAGTTTTTCAACTATTCCCTGGCCACGAAGCTGGGGGTCGCGATTCCAGCCACCGTCGTCCTGCCGCACAAGCAACATCCGCCGGACACTACCGAGCAGTCAATGCGAAACTTGGTCTTTCCCCTCAACTGGGAGGAGATCTTCGAGTACGTGCGGTTTCCTGCATTCTTGAAGCCACATTCTGGCGGCGGATGGAAACATGTTTACAAAGTGCACTCGCCGGAGGAGTTTTTTCATCATTACAACCAGACCGGCGACTTATGCATGACTCTGCAACGAGCCGTCGAATTTCAGGAGTATTTCCGTTGCTACGTGATCGGACAAGAGAAGGTCCACATTATGCGCTACGATCCCAGGGCTCCCCACCATGAGCGCTACGTCAAAGGAAATCCTCCTGCTCATCCGCAACTGCACGAGCGCATGACTAAGGACGCGCTTACCGTCTGCGGGGCCCTCGGGTACGATCTCAATACCGTGGAATTCGCTGTCGAAGATGGCGTTCCCTATGCCATTGATTTTATGAATCCCGCGCCCGACGCGGATGTGCACTCGGTGGGGCGGGACAATTTCGACTGGGTAGTCGATGCCGTCTCGGAACTGGCGGTGAGGAAAGCACTTAATGTAGAGGACCCGGGGCGCGAACTGCATTGGGCAGCTTTTCTCGCTGGCGCGAAGAGCAGACGGCCCGTCAAGTCGCGCGCAAAAATAGCAAAGGCATAATCGCCCTTGGTTGCTATACTGGGGCCGTTAGAAATCGGGTGTCGCCCAGGCTTTTCCTGTAAGTGGTTGTTATGCTTCCAGCCTTCACCATTGGAATTGAAGAAGAGTATCAGACGGTAGATCCGGTCACCCGCGACCTGCGCTCTCACATCCACGCTGAAATTATCGAAAAAGGGAAAATGCTTCTGCAGGAGCGGGTGAAGGCCGAGATGCATCAGTCGGTGGTGGAGGTGGGAACTTCGGTCTGCAGCAACATCAAAGATGCGAAAGAGGAGGTTAAGAAGCTGCGCCGGAATATGATCGCACTGGCCAAGGAAAATGGTCTTCGGTTGGTCGCGGGCGCAACTCATCCCTTCGCTGATTGGCGCTACCAAGAGATTACTCCCGACGAACGCTACAAGAATATCGTCGAGGATCTTCAATTGGTAGCGCGGGCCAATCTGATCTTCGGATTGCACGTTCACGTCGGTGTGGAAGATCGCGAGACTGCGATCCACCTGATGAATCACGCCCGTTATTTTCTTCCCCACATCCTCGCCCTCTCGACCAACTCGCCGTTCTGGCTGGGGATGAATACCGGGCTGAAATCGTATCGCTGCAAAGTGTTCGATAAATTCCCGCGCACGAACATTCCGGATTATTTTCCCAGCTGGGGCGAGTACGACAATTTCGTCAAGCTGCTGATCAAAACCAACTGCATTGATAATGCGAAGAAGATCTGGTGGGATATCCGCCCTCACCCCTTCTTTAACACGCTGGAATTTCGCGTTTGCGATATTCCTATGCGGGTCGAGGAAACCGTTGCACTTGCCGCATTGATTCAGGCGACGGTTGCCAAGCTGTACAAGCTGTATTCCGCGAATCAGGGTTTTCGGCTTTATCGTCGCGCGCTAGTCATGGAGAACAAGTGGCGTGCGGCACGATACGGCCTGGACGGCAAAATTATCGACTTCGGAAAACAAAAAGAGGTTCCCGTGCGCGACCTGATCCGCGAATACCTTGAGTTCGTCGATGACGTGGTGGATGAATTGGGTTCCCGTGAGGAGCTGACTCATATTCATGAGATACTCGAGATAGGCAGCGGGGCTGATCGTCAACTTTCCGTCTACCACGATACCGGCGACTTCAAGAAAGTGGTCGATTTCATGATCGAAGAAACCGAAGTGGGGCTGTCAGAGTCCACTCCCGCCGCTGCCGCAAGAAGACCAGGATAATGAACGTTCCCATTTCGCAAGCCCAACGTCAACTCCACACCCTGACATTCGATCCCGAACTAACTCCCGGCGCGCGCAATGCGGTGACCGTTTGCCTGCGCATTCAGCCCTCGGAAAAAGTTACGGTCATCACCGATGACGCCACAAAAGAGATTGCGGCCAGCATTCTGCGCGAACTAGAACACCTCAGCTCGCCCTACCGTTGCTGGATACTAGAAGATCTGGCGCCTCGTCCTTTGTCGGATCTGCCCGTGGAGATTCTCGCTGATTTGGAGACCAGCCAGGTCAGCATTTTCGCAGTGCAGGCGCAGACGAACGAACTGCGCTCGCGCATGCAGATGACCGACGTCGTAAACCGCCGCGGGATTCGTCACGCCCACATGGTCAATATCAATCGCCGCATCATGATGGAGGGCATGCGCGCAGATTACGTCAAAGTAGATCGCATCGGTACCAAAGTATTCGACATGGTCCGCCGCGCTCGGCGCATCCAGGCTAGAACCGCCGTAGGAACTGATTTGGTGGCCGAGCTCGATTCCAATTACCGCTGGTTAAAGACCAGTGGGATTATCAGCCCGGACAAATGGGGGAACCTACCTGGTGGCGAGGTGTTCACCACGCCGGGCGAGGTCAATGGAACTTTTGTGATTGACGGCGTTGTCGGTGATTGGCTGTGCGCCAAATTCGGAGACTTATGCGAAACGCCACTAACCATTCGGATAAAGAAAAACCGCTTAACCGAGGCCGAGTCGGACAACCACCAACTGCGGGATGACTTTTGGCGTTACACGCATACCGATGAAAACAGTGACCGGGTAGGAGAATTCGCCATCGGAACGAATATTGAACTAAAGGATCTCATCGGGCACATCCTGCAAGACGAGAAATATCCCGGCGTGCATATCGCGTTCGGCAATCCCTACGGAGAGCATACCGGAGCTTATTGGTTCTCTTCGACTCACATTGATGTCGTTGGCCGAGAGTTTGACATCTGGGTTGACGACGTGCAAATTATGCGGCGCGGACAGTTTCTGCTGAGCGTGTAGTCCGTGAGAATTAGCTCCCCAGAAGCGTCTGCCCATAGCCCCAGTGCTGCAGGGCGCGGGAGTGAGCGAGGGGAGCGAGTTCCGGGGAGGAACTGTGGGTTACTCACCTACCCAGTTTAGGTCGCGTCTCCGCTCGCGATGCGAACTGTACGAGCGGGTCTGATTGCTATGATTGCTGATCTCCGCCAGCACTTCAACGCCACTTTTGCTCAACACAAATATCAGGAGCTGCTCGCGAGGATGGAAAGCCGCTGCGGAGCTGCTGTGCCATTCCGCATCTGTGAGACCCCGTGCTTTTTGCCGAACGCGTTGCTGAAACAAATGTGCCGACTTGGGGACGAGCTCATTCGTCAGCTAGTCACGCCTGACTACCTTGTTCGATCCCAGCGCTCGATCCCGCCCGAGTTCAACGTCGCCAATGACTCGCCCCATCCACTCTTTGTCCAGGTAGATTTCGGATTAGTAAGGGATGGTTCCGGAGACTTGCGGCCGAAGCTGGTGGAGTTACAGGGCTTCCCTTCTCTATATGCCTATCAGCCGCTTTTGGCGAAAACATATAAGGAGATATTTGGCCTCGATCGCGGCCTGCATTTTTACCTGAGCGGTCTGGACGAGGACAGCTACACCAACCTGCTCCGGCGAGTTATCGTCGCTGATCATGACCCCAGCAATGTCGTATTAATGGAGATCGATCCAACGCATCAAAAAACTCTTCCCGACTTCCTGCTCACCGAGCAGATGTTGGGAATCAAAACCGTGGACATCTCGCAAATCAAAAAGCAGGGAAGACGGCTTCTTTATGAATGCGGTGGAAGACAAATTCCGATTCGGCGAATCTACAACCGCACAATCGTGGACGAGTTGGTGCGTAAAAATCCGAGACTGAACTTTCGTTTTGGCGATGATCTTGACGTGGAGTGGGCCGGCCACCCGAACTGGTTTTTCCGCATGAGCAAATTCTCATTACCCTATTTGCTGCATGAGTGTGTTCCAAAAACTCAATTCCTCAATGAAACGGAGGAACGAGTCAATCTTGAGAGGTACGTAATTAAACCATTGTTTTCATTCGCCGGTCTAGGCATAGTCCTGCACCCAACACCTTCCGACTTGCAGGCGATCCCCAAGGTAAGTCGTTCAGATTACGTGTTGCAGGAACGAATGAATTTCGAGCCAGTGATTGAAACTCCTTGCGGGCTCACGAAAGCGGAGATCCGCATTATGTATATCTGGGACCGCGCACCAATTCCGGTGATGACCATCATCCGCATGGGCCGCGGCCAGCTGATGGGGGTAGATCACAACAGAAATATGGAGTGGGTAGGTTCGTCCGCCGGATTGTTCCGCGATGACAGCTAGTCAGCCAGGATCAACTGGAACTGCCACCGATCAGGCAATATCCGGTGCGTCACAATGCCTGACGAAGCCCTACAGAGTTTTTGCTAAGTGCGAACGGCGGCAAATCTCTCGAAGTCGATACCCGCAATGGTCGCTAGCACGGCTTTGGTCACACTCGCTTGGCTGATCTTTCGATCCTCGATCTCCACCAGCACCACTCGCGTTATGGCCGAGTAGTCTTCGCCCGCCATAATCAGCTGAACAAGCGCAGTCTGGAGCGGCG
>JBPYDQ010000885.1:0-4730 GCA_051986135.1 Terriglobales bacterium
GAAAGAACTCACTTTTTTTTAAAACCTTGAATGGTGCGGATGTGGGAGATCTGTACATGAGCCTGATCCACACCTGCGAACTGAACGAAGTTAATCCCTTCGCCTATCTCACCGAACTACAAAGGCATGCCGAGGAGCTCGCCGCTAACCCTGCAGACTGGATGCCATGGAAATACCACGAGACATTGTTGCCGACGGTAGCAGGATCTTGTTTGTAGTCGCCAGGGCATGGGACGCGAATGGGTAACATCGAGGTGCATGTGGGCAACCATCAGTCAAAAACGCTACCCACGTGGGCCGATGTCAAGGTAAGGTTAGGAGACTTTGATCGAGGAGCACTGCTGGCATTAATCCACAATCTTTACACTGCACACAAAAATAATCAGTTGTTTCTTCATGCCCGCTTTGGCCTTACAAACAATGTGCTGGAACCGTAGAAGAAAGCTATCGATCGATGGCTTTGGCCTGATGTGCTTCGCAACCAGGACACGTCTGTCGCCAAGGCCAAGCGGGCGATCTCCGATTACAAAAAAGAATCGACAGCGCGACCCGCTAACAAGTCCTCTTGTCGAAGCTGCGACCTGAGACTCACTTTGGGATCTTGCATCAGTTCCAGCGCCAGCAATCTGTAGGAACTTACGGATCAGCGACGAAGCCGGTGTTCCGCGCCGAGGTACCCCAAAAGCCGACTAACTGGTGTACGTCATTAATTCCGTTCACAACAGTCGTTCCGACGCCATTCGGATCGTCGACTGATTGCCACTTGCTGGTCGCGGTGCTGAAAACGAATCCGTGATTTGCACCGGCATGGTCGCGGTAGACTCCAGCCAACTCGCCAACATTATTGAGCCCCAGAGCTTCAGTGAAGACACTGCCTGGATAATCCAGTCTTTTGAACACGCCAGAGCGGAGATAGAAGCCACGCTTGACACCATCCTTGTCGATGTAAAAACCACAGACCTCTTGTGAGTTGTTGATGCCGGTAGCCCGTGCTCCGCCCACGGCTCCGGGAACGTTCAGTACGTGAAATTTGTGTCTATACTCGTCGTAAATGTACGGAAAATCCGGCGTCGTGTCATCAGCACTCATACTGTAGTAGCCGGCCGCATAGGAATGGTCATTCTGCGACAGCAACTGGTTGAATGACGAACCAGGATAGTCCACTGACCTGTAAACTTTGCTTTTAAAAAACCACCCATGGGTTTTTCCCGCCTGATCTACGTAAGAACCAACTGTCCTGTCACCAGTGCTCACGTCACCATTGTTAACAGTAATGCCAAGGACCTTGGTTTGCACAGCGCCTGGGTATTTCTCGGTGGTGTACGACTTGGGAAGTATGACGATGAATCCAGAGTTGGCAATTAGGTCATGGTATCCGGCGATTACGCCCTGATTGTTGATGCCCCGCAACTGTGTGAACTTGTCCCCGGGATAGTTCACATCACGGAAGACATGCGCATATGTGCCATCCGAGATTGATACGTTGTCGATGCCAGGGTCGTATGCAGGCGATGCGAGTCCGTCGAAGCGAATCTCAACAGTAGTTGCGGTTGCAACAAACGGCATTGAATACATGGCCCAATTACGCCAGTGGTTACAACAAGTGATCGCTGACGGTATTGGTGCGAAAAAGATCATGCTTGCAGTGCTCGAGCCGGAGGGGAAGCTAACTTTCGCTCGCGCTCCTACGGTGCTTCGTATTTCAGACGCTAAGGCGAAATTAAGAGTGTAGGCATGTCCAGGAATGAAACCAGAGATAGTCTGGAAGATCCCTGTACCACCTCTCCCCTGATGTCCGACCACTACCCATTGCTGCCCGTATGGTGTCGGCCCCCATCCGACGTGGTTGTGAATACCCCAAGGATAGATTCCGTCGCATTCAGTCGTCTGCCAGCCAGTAAGGGTATGGCGACAACCTAGGTAAAACCCAAATTTGGCCCACGAGTCGTCTTCAAAGCTGCCGTTTACGACGGTTGGCACCGCTGAGGCGGCAACCCCCAAACCCAAAATAGCCGTGAGGGCAAGCACCCCAGCGGCTATTTCGAGTAACGCGAGAATCTTGCCGATAGCAATTGTCTGTGCACTCATAGCGGGAACCTCCCTTTAAGATCCAACTTTCTTCTTGGCCCATTGGGCCCTGGCGGCCTTGCGGGCCAATTCCTTTGCCACCGCCGCCAGACAGCTTAGCGTGCTTCGCGCCTACCTTGCAACGATCCAAACTCGCATTTCGGGAATTGCGTACTGCGGATCAGCGGGAATAAGCGCAGTTCGTGGGTTGGTGGGGAACTGCAAAGCCAACCGAGGCTTTTTTTGCTGAGCGGTGTGCGATGTAGAAATATCTTGTGCACACCACCCTTTGACTTGACCTGAAACGTTTTCAAATGCCTCAACAGTCTTTTTGTGGATACCCGATCAGGGCACAATGGACAGCCGCGTGATGCCAGACTCCTCTCGCAATCGAATCTACCGACCAAGCACTCGCCGATTGGAGGTACTGGGTCACGCAAGGTTACCGATTCTGAATCTTGCCGCCCCGACTCTCAATTACGCAGCATTGCAGAAAGGACACATTACGGGGACGATGCAATTGCCGCTCTCATCGATACGGATTCAGCGCAGTGGCCATGATCACGTGCTGTTTACTTGCTTGGTTGGCTGCTCAGCGCCCTTCCGTTCCCGCCAAAATCTCATCTCTAACCTCGCCTCCGGCAGCAACCGCTCGTCCTGCACGCTCAACGACCTCTCCGGCGCCTAGCTGCTCCTCACAAGCTGTTCTGGGTCCTCTAGCGGAAAGCGTGGGCCGGATAGAAACAACCTAAACGTCCGGTCTTCCTTGCAATTATCCATAAAAACCACAGATTGCCACGTTATTTTAATATCGCGCGCGCGCCCAGTGGAGAAGTGCCACTTGTCGCCACCGCACAGGACAGCTCACGGGTGCGGTATTACTGCCTTAACTTGGTTTGAAAGGACACTCTCCCTTCCCGCGAGTTGACCTCCTTCACAATATAGTAATAGGGCGCCAGTCTGCACCTTGTAGTCAATATCATGAGTACTGGTACCTGTATTGCCCTTTGTGTATGTCCCCTTATGTTGTATCCAACAACGTGCGTCGAGGTGCTAGCTCTCCAAGTGAGGGTGACGCGGTGAGTCCCGGAACCATTCAGATATTGGTGTACCAGTGAATTGGATGCGCTTGTGTTTCGCGCTTGAAGAGGTATCAGGAGATGAATTAAGCTCGCAGCCTGCTGTCTCCTGAAACGGTTCAGTAGAGAGAAGTATTGATGGTTTGCTGAACCACCGCTGCTTCGCGGTACACATCCAACCACTTCGTGCGAACCGCTTGCCATTGATACTTTTCGATCTCCTGGTACGCATTAGCGGCCAGCCGCGTGGCAAGATCAGCATCGGTCAAGAGGCGGATCAGATTCATTGCCAAGGCATGCGCATCGCCGACTTGTGACAATAGCCCAGTGTGTTCATGCTCCACCAAGTAACGTATTCCTTCCGAAGCAGTGCTCACCACCGGCGTGCCAGACACAAACGCTTCCAGCACGGAGATCGGCATATTATCCACATTCGACGCGTTGACAAAAATGTCTGCGCGATCGTAGCAAAACCTGATTTGCTGGCGCGATACGACCCCAACCAAGTTAACGCCGGCGAGGTTAAACTCGGCGACAAGCTCCCGAATGTCATTTTCCAGCGGTCCACCGCCCACCAGATCCAATTGCGCCTCGGGAAAGACCTTCTGCACCTCCCGAAAGGCCCGCACAACCACGTCAATACCATAGTAAGGATGAAATCCACGCGTACAGACCAGGTAAGGACGCAGAGGGTATCGGGCGCGATAGGCAAACTGCGAGAGATCGACAATATTAGGCACAATGTGTGCTTTCAGTCCAAATTCCCGCAGTACTGCGGCCAGATAGCCGGAAGGAACTACGATCCTGTCGGTTCGTCGGAGAACACTTCGTGCAATACGGGATCTGCGCAGATGATCGCGACAAGCACCGCTGTGGTAGTTGATCAGCGTCTTCTTTCCCAGCAGACGCGCTACACACCACGCCGGCAAGGGACCCAGCAGAAACGACGAATAGGAGGCGGAGAAGATATGGGCGACGTCCCCCCGTTGCAAACCACTCCAAAGTGAAATTAGGTAAAAGGGCTGGCGGGCGATCGTGCGCACGAGTGCCAACTTCTCTATCCAGCTGAACCATCGTCCCAGACAGGGGTCAACCGGGATAAATTCAGCATCGACTTCAGAATCAGCTTGCCATTGGCGCAGCAGCAGCTCGGCCTGGACAGCTTGCCCTCCCACAAAGCGAAATGTGGGAGCTACGACAGCAACCCGAATACGCGAATGAACGGTGGAGGTATGCTTCGCTAGCGCTCTCCTCTGCCTCCCAGTTTTGCGGGCGATAAGCTCGGAATAGAGCTGCACGTATTGCGTGAGAATCCGGTCGCTGTTGAAATTGGCCTCCACGAACTGCCGAGACCTCTCAGCCATGTCAGACCTTAACGCCTCATTTGTCAGCAGGTGGTCCAAGGCACCGGCCAACGCCTCGTCGTCATCAGGCCGAACCAACTGGGCGCGCTGTTGATCGGCTAATTCAACATTCCCGCCGACGCTCGTCGCCACGACTGGTACGCGTGCAGCCATCGATTCCAACATCACATTCGACATGCTCTCAGAAGCCGAGGGTACGACCGATACGTCCATCGAGGCC
>JBPYDQ010000886.1:0-2631 GCA_051986135.1 Terriglobales bacterium
CTCTAGCCCGCGTTAGCCAAAAACGCGAGTGAATCTTGTACTTTTGCCTTGAAGAGGTCCAACAGATTTTCACGGAAAGTTGCGAGCAAACGACCGAACACGATAAGCGCTCCAGCTCGGCGGCTAGCAGCCCGGGGTGTAAGTAACTAATTTTCGGCACGACCAGCCGCGCCGAGCTGCGAGTCGAGCTTCGTGATTCTGTGACCGATTTCGTACAAGACATTGAGATTCGGCGTCCTGAGAGCCGATTTCGATTTTCCTGACGAGTAAGTAGTAAATAAACAGCAAAAAAGAGGTGCCCCCGAGATCTTTCCACTGCCGCGGCGTGCCCGCACCCAGCACTTGCCGCAGGATCAGGCTCAAGTTGAACGCCCCCACATGGACCAGTTGACGCTTCAGAATATTCTCGTGTCCGCGTAGATGCGTGCGCCTCATGCCGCCCGTCTCGTAGCAGTGTGCAAAGCTGCGCTCCACCAGTTCCCCGCGCCGCCGCAGTAAACTCTTGCCATAACCGCCGCGCACGCGTCGTCGATTCTGGTACACCGCCTGTTGCTCCTCGGTTTTGCCCTCCCAGTGGCGCTGCCCTGTTTGTTTCTTTTCCGGAATGTAGGTACGCACTTCGTAACTCTTCACTCGCTCCAAGACCGCGCCGCTGTGGTAACCCTTGTCCGCTACCACCTCTTCGATTCCCTCGACGTTGACCTTGGGCGTATCCTCGGGTCGCTGCTCCACCTCGCGGCTGACTAACTCCGCCACCGCCATCCCCGCCTCGCTCAGCGTCGCGTCCAGCGTCACCGTGTCGCCCAGGTCGGCTTCATGCAGCGTCACCGCCACCACCGCACCCGTATCCAGATCGACCGCGTGCTCGGCCTTGTGCGCCAAGTGCGTGCGCCCGTCCTTCATCTTCGCAATCCGCGCATCCCCGTCCGCCGGGCTCTCCCACTCCTTATTCGACATCCGCTTCTTCCGCTTGCGGTCCAACTGTGCCAAGTCTTCCCGGCTCGGCGTCTCTATCCCCGAAGCCTTCGCCAGACCACGCAGAAACTCCTCATAGCTTTCCCCCGTGTCGCGACGCACAATCGAGCGCATCGCCGCGTTCGCCTCCAACGTCGTGGCATCGATCGCGATCCGCTTCCCCTTCACCAACCCACGATCGGCCAGCACCCCCAGTACCCAGCCGAACACTTCGCGATGTGTTTCCACGTCGATCAAACGGCGGGTGCGCGAAATCGTCGTGTGATCCGGCGTGCCCTCATCCAACCCAATCCCCACAAACCGCCGCAACCCCAGCGAATCCGCCAATTGCCAGGCAATCCCGCGCTCACTGTCAATGCCCTCAAAGTAGCCCAGTAGCAGCGACCGGAAGTAGATCCCCGGGGTCAGCGACGGCCGGCCATACTTAGCCGCATAGAACTTTGCGCACCCCTTCTCCACAAATTCATCGAACTTCTCCGCCTCCAGCACTTCATTGAGCCGCTGATAGAACGGATGTCTTGGCGCCGAAGCCAGCTCCCTATAAGCGATCCAAATGTCTTTTTGCTTTTCCCGCTGCTTGCGCGTCCCCATCGCCATACGCGCATTCTACGAATCCTACCTGTGGATCCTTCAAACTCTTTTGCTTACGCATCCGGACTTGCACCCCGGGCTGCTAGGTCCGTCACAGTTGTCGGCGGAGGACCAGAAGAGGGTGGACGATGCCATCGCGAGGATCAACAACTAAGCTGGGGCCGTCAGGTTGGGCTGAATTTAGGCGGAGAGGTGGGAGCGGATATCCGGAACACGCCGACGGACCGAGTCGAGTATCAGGATTTCGCGGCTTCTAATGACATTTGGCCTGATTCCTTTTGCTGACTTAAGAAACTCGTTATTTTCTGATACGTTCTTCTCGTCACGGTCGCACCATGTCGAAATAGCCGAATCGGCTTTCGGTGCCCCCCCAACTGAGTCGCAATCCGAGCTAGCTCAAGTTCCAGAACCAAGTCTTTCTGGAAACCGCCGGGAGGGGCAACTTCGATGCTGCAGGATCAATGACTTCAAGCACGGCTGGGCTGACGTTTTGGAACGTGCCAAGGGGAGAAGTGTAATCGTCTTCCATGAGAAGGCCGGGCGGAGTCAAACTTTTTTGTCCCACTCCTTCAGCTTAGACTCCCTGTCAATTCAAACAGTTTCCACTTGGCAATTTAGACGGTTGCGGTTTTGTCTCCGCCAGTGTGTCATTGGCGCGAAACACAGTTATGCATGTCATGGTCTCAACTCGCTGGCCTGAAAGATATCTGTTTTCTCTCAGGTGACTTCTTCATGAGTTCCGTTTCAATTAGCCTGATCGTGTTCATGTGCATCCTGGGAGGAGCGGTCGGTGGCATGTTGCTTCGCCGGGCTCTCCCACCGCATCACGTGGGTGGAGAATCTAAAGAAGCTGTGATGCTGGGCATGGGATTGCTTGGGACGATGACCGCTTTGATCCTGGGTCTGCTGGTTGCCTCAGCCAAGAGTGCCTACGATGCCCAAAACGCCGAACTGACTCAGTTGTCCGCCAATATCGTCTTCCTCGATCGTGAACTGGCCCACTACGGACCGGAAACCAAGGATGCACGCGATCTATTGCGCAGAGGCGTTGTACGTGCCCTCGAT
>JBPYDQ010000887.1:0-3803 GCA_051986135.1 Terriglobales bacterium
GAAGTCCGTATCGGAAGCAACCTGCAGTCCTTGATGACAACATGGCACCGCGATTTCTACGACGAATTGTCGGCCATCTGCATCGCCATGCAGGTGGGTCCCGATTCCGGCGCCCATGATGCCTGGAACGACTATCTCCAGCGATACGAGGAGTGGACCCGCGACGGGGTGAGCAACGAGGTTGCCGAGCGCGTCTATCCGAATCCGGAACTGGTTCGCGAGATGTACGATTGGCAAACCAGCGGTACCGGCAAGCCTGAACTGTTTCGCCTCAACCCGAACTCCAAGACGCTCGACAGTGTCAGGGTGCCGCAGGAACTCGAAAGGCTGCTGGCTAAGCTAAAGGCGAACTCGGCGAATCTTCGCACCGCGATGCGTGCCTGGGAGCTTCCGGCTTCATCCGATAACGAGCTACCGCCCGGAAACAATCAGATGCATGCGTTCGGGCTGCGAAGCAACGCATTGGCCGGTTGGCAGCTCGATGAAAGCCTACCGGCCTTCGTCCATCCCGTGGTTCATCACGCGGACCCTTTCAACTCTCAGACTCCCATCGATCGCGTAGCGGTCGATTGGCTCGTCGTAGTCCTGGATTTCCGCGTTATTCAGGACCGCATCCTTCCTGAGTTAGCCAGCCGGCACTTTGGTGGACAGGATGGGCTCGAGTACAAACTCGCGGTCGTATCTCCTAGCGACAAGCCCAGGGTTATTTATTCCTCGGACCCTACGCTGCGGCTCGACGACGTCGCTCATTTCGACTCCATCATGAACATCTTCGGCTTTTCACCGGTGAGTTCGCGGGGCGAATTCTGGAAAACGGTCAAGCACAGCCGCACCCTGCAGGAGCAGGAATGGCGCAATTTCGCTGCACCCGGGTGGTTTCCGGTGATCCAGTACAGCCCCGATGACGAGCCTTGGGTACTGATTCTCGAGCACCGCACCGGTCCGGTCGGCGCGATCGCGAGGAGCGTGTGGCACCGCGACTTGATGACCGGTGGCGTGGTGCTTGTCCTGCTGGCAGCGAACATGGGGCTCGTGGTCTTTGCAAGTCACCGCGCCCAGAAACTGGCGAAAGTGCAGATGGAGTTCGTGGCTTCGGTTTCCCACGAATTGCGCACGCCCATTGCCGCCATTTTTTCGGCCAGCGAGAATATCAGGGACGGCTATGTGGAAGGACGGAAGAATCTCAAATTCTATGGGTCCATCCTGACCAGCCAGGCGCGGCAGTTGATCGATCTCGTGGACCGCATTTTGCTGTTTGCATCGACGCGCAGCGGAAAGACGCGATACGTACTTTGCCCGCTTGCGGTTCCCGAGATCCTGCGGGCGGTCCGGAAAAACGTTGCAGAACTCGTTGAAGAAGCAGGTTGCCGCATTGAAGAGCGCGTTGATCCCGACCTCCCGCCGGTGCTCGGCGACATGCCGGCCGTATGCGTCTGCTTGCAAAACCTGATCGCCAATGCCATCAAATATGGAGGCGAAGAGCGCTGGATCGGCCTCTCTGCCGAGCGCGTCGAAATCGAGAAGCATGGAAAAGAGGTCCGGATCAGCGTTCAGGACCACGGAAAGGGAATCAGCGACGCCGAGTTGCCGCACATTTTTGAGCCCTTCTATCGCAGCCCCAAGGTCGTGGCCGCCCAGATTCATGGCACGGGTTTGGGTCTGGCACTTGCAAAGCGGATTGCGGAAGCGCTCGGCGGAAGAATTTCCGTTGTAAGCGAGCTTGGCGTGGGCAGTACTTTCACCTTACACTTGCGGCTGGTCGAGGATTCAAAGCCCAAAGAGCAGCCAAAATTTTCAGAAGTAACGGGGAACTGAAACGGGGAACTGATATGAACGAAAGCATTCTTTTGGTCGAAGATGAAGCAGCCTTGAGAGCCACGCTAAGTGACCGGCTTCGCGGGGAAGGTTACATGGTGGAGACGGCCACCGACGGACATGAAGCGTTCGAGAAGGCGGCCAACCAACCGTTCGACCTGGTTATTCTCGACCTCATGTTGCCGGTGCGCAGCGGGCTTGATGTCTGCCGCGACATCCGCCAGGCCGGCATGGCGACGCCTATTCTCATCCTTACGGCGCGCAACCAAACAATTGACAAGGTCGTCGGCTTGAAGCTGGGAGCGGACGATTATGTAACCAAGCCGTTCGAATCCGCCGAGCTCATCGCCCGTATCGAAGTTCTGCTGCGGCGCGTGCCGATTCAGACCGGCCAGGGGGTCCATGAGTTCGGCACCATTCACGTCGACGTCAAGCGATCCGAAGTGACGCGAGCCGGGAAGCCGGTCTATCTTACGGGGCGCGAGTTTCAGCTTCTGCGTTATTTCATCGAACGTGCCGGAACAACCATTCCCCGCCGAGAGCTGCTGCAGTCCGTCTGGGGTTATGAGGCCGACACTTTGACGCGCACCGTCGACACGCACGTAGCGAGTCTTCGCCAGAAGCTTGAAGAGAATCCCAAGCGGCCCGAACTGATCGTTACCGTTGCTGGTGTGGGCTACAAATTCGTGGGGCACAGCCGCAACTAGTTTTGAGAACTGGTTTTCATTCGTCCGTGGCGAAGCTGCAGTCGATGTAAAGATTTTTTACAATATCCCTTCCTCTCTGCTGCTCGTAACCACCGTCAAATCGCCGCAAATTCAGCCCGTCCTCTCCGTTTCTTTGCTCGCCGACAAATCCCAAATTCGCCTTGCCCCTAATCTCCCAACACCGCGCCGCAAAGTCCCTGAGGCGCGCGAAGTGGCAGATGACGGAAAAACAATCTGCGGAAACAAGATCGCGGCCTGAGTGATCTGGTAGCGATGTGCCTGCGGATGGTTGCTCTCTCAAAAGGTATTTCTCGGTAGGTAACAAAGCACGCGCCGCCGCTGGCGGCGAAGGAGGACGCATGGCGAGTAGGATGTTGGGCACCACGGTCATCTTGTTGGTGCTGATTTTTGTCGCGGCAATGCCTGCAGCCGCTCAGTCATTTCGAGTTCAATGTCCAACCAGCACTATCACTCACCCTTCAGCTCTGACAAACGTGAATGCTGAGCCTGCCTACTCTGGCCCCACGGTGTTGACTGCGCCCAGCGCCACGACCTATCAGGCGCCGATAGGGAACGTCAACGGCGCGATCAAATGCCAGCAAATCTCGGGCGGCGACGGTTACTCCACGATGGGCGACGGCACGCAGACCTACATGTTCTCCTTCGGACCATTGTCCGGGCTCGCGGACATCGCGAACGGGCTGCCAGGTACGGAATTCCCAAGCACGTTCATGTCCCCCGCTCCTAGGCTGACACCCGGCGATCCGGCCACGACGGACGGAATAGTGGCCAACACCTGGCCAGGGTTCCCGCTCTCGACCGCGGGGTTCGGCTATAACGGCGCCGTGGGTCTGGCTTACAACATACCGAACCTGGTCAGCATTTACGATATCAGCGAGGTTGGAACCACGGTCACGGTTGTCGGCAATGCGCCCTTAGGTGTGGTCATCGGGAATCAGGTGACCATCTCGGGGGCTGACACCACTGGTTACAACGGCACCTGGACTGTTACCGCCATCGATGTTCCCAACCCCTTCTTCCCGGCCAACTATGCCTTCACCTACACCAATCCGACCACCGGACTGGCTGAGGTGACCGAATCAACGACCGCAAGCGCTGGAATTGCCCCGGCACTCGACGGGCACGTGGATCCCCGGCCAATTATGGATGTGGGCGTTATGAACGGCAACATCCCGGCGCCGATGATGGCGATCGACGAGGATGACGAATTCTTCCTCACGCTCACCAACGTGGGCATGATCATGCGCCCGGACCTGTTCG
>JBPYDQ010000888.1:0-4936 GCA_051986135.1 Terriglobales bacterium
ACTTCCCTGAGTGGGCGGATCGTCCTGTGGAACAAGGAACGCCGCAGGAGTCCGATCGCAATTCCTATTTGGCCGGCGGTTACGCGGAGGAGTTTGGTTATAGTGCGCAGCGAGGTCAGCCTCCCGCCGCTCCCGCACCGCAGGGTCATCCTGAACAGAGCAGACAATGGCGTGTCCAGATTGGCGGCCTACATCCAGGTTACCCGGAGTGTCCCAGGCCGCTCGATCGCGGCGTGATTCGCTCTTTGGACGCGGCCTCTGACGGAGCCGGCAGAATTCCGATCGGAATCAAACATGTGGGATCTGAGACCGTGGACACTTGGAACAAGTCGGCCGGTCAATTGAGAGTCCTGTGCGTTGGGCAGCGGAACCGCCCTCCGCCCACTCGCATCGGACTGCTTTCTGGACTCAGTTTGCTATGGAAAGAGTTCCGGATCCGTCGCAGGGCGCTCGGCGGGTTCTTCTGAGGTGACTGTTGGAGCCCGCCCCGTCATTTCAGTGAGCCCACCAGCCACTGAGACCGTCGCGGTCGCAGCGAGCCCCATTCAACTCCTTACACTCTCAGCGGTGGAATCCTCGGCCGGGGATACGCGGAATAGAGATGGCGACGACACTCAGCGTCCTTCTTGCCTCACTTCGAGCAGCGCATACGTTTGCTCACGGTCTCGAGGGTTTGCACATGCTCCGCACAGGCGCACCAGCGCTTGCGGTTCGGCGGTGCGCGACGCCCCGCACCTGCAGGTGATCTGCACGAGGAAGTGCTCGAGCGCGTCGTCGAGTTTCTTAATGTGAGGCAGGTCGCGCACGGGCACACGGTGCGGACGCCGGGCGAGTGCGTCCTTGCAATATTGTGCCGTCGCGGATGCTGTATACCCTCCGCCTAAGCCGAGCTCCAGCCGGCTGACCGGAGGTTTTGGAGAAAGTGGTGCGGGTTAGCCGGCTACGGCACTGTCACGCACGCGTGATATTTGTTCGAATACTCGGGCTGGATGTAATAGAGCGTCCCAGAGACGTTGAATGGCACATAAAGGAAATAGTTGTTTACGCAGAGGTCTCCGATTTCGTCGTTGTTCGCCGAGTTATAGACCCACCAGCCATTCTCTGGGATCGCGTCGGTGATCGTTTCAAACGTCTCGTGCGAGATAATGCTGCTCATGGAATCGACGAGCACGCCATTCGGGGTCGGCGCGGTGTTCACGGTCGGGTTCGCCTGACCGACGTCACAGGCGTAAAAAGGTGCACCGTTGGAAATTCCAAAGGCATCTGGGTATGGCGTGACGATATACAGCACTAGCCCAATGTCTGCAAACTGGACTGAATTGTGATAGCCGCAAAAGATCCACGCCGCAAAATTATCCGGCGAGTAGCAAACGGTAGGCGTTAGGCATACGTCCACCCCTTTCGGCAGGAAGACGTTACAGACATGACCGTACCCACTGCCGAAGTTCTTGGCAGCTGCGTGCACTATCGCCGAAATGTCGCCCGTATCGCTAAGGGGAGTCGACGAGACAGGATAATTCACCAGTGCGGAAGCCCCTAAGCTGTATCGCGCGTCCTCGTTGGCGTGAACGTACTGATCTACCAGGTGAATGAAGTCGCTCTCGAATAGATTCGTCTGAAAGATGCTCGGATTGCCCCAATGATCCGGGGTCTGGTTGATGTAGATATTGTGAAACTCTGCACGCTTCACCACGGAGGATTGCGCGAGCGTCTTGATCGCGCCCGTATTAACGTCAAAGAGGTTTACGTCATAAGGATAGAAGCTTCCGGGCGGAAAGCCCGGCGCTGTCGGATACACCTCGCCCACGAACCCTGGCATCTGCGCTGACATCCCGCCGCGATCAACGATGGCGAGTGGGGCCGCGCCCACGCTTTTAAGCGTGAGCGGCGCGTAGCGGCCACCTTCAGGTTTGGCCGCACCCTGAGTGCGGATTGACTCCGAGATCGTAGAGCGCGCAGCGAGATAATCCGCGCCATTGACCCGTAAGGGCCTGACCTCCTCCAGTTGGGCGGTAGCGCCCGCGGACGCGGCCGAGGTGGTTGTCGAGAAACCGAGCGCAAGAGCGGATCCGCCCAGTAGCAAGATTACCGAACGAAAACAGGCGTCTGCAGTGAGCGCCGGCCCGGAATACGCTGTGAGGCGCGACGAGATTCTTGACATATCCTTCTCCGCTTCTTCGCTTACCGTCAGGGTATCGAGGCACAGAGGTGGTACTTGTTGGAATACGCCGGCGCTATGTAGTAAAGCACCCCGTTCACCTCGAACGGCGTGTAAAGAAACGAAAGGTTGGCGCAGAGGTCTCCGATTTCGCCGGGAAGCAAGAAGGGGTTGTTCCCGAACGTGTCCTCGAATAAGGACAACCACGCGTCGAAGTCCGGATCGGTGATCGTTTCGAGTGTCTCGTGAGAAATGAGGTGGCTGGTCGAGTCCACCAGTACGCCATTCGGGGTCGGTGCGGTGTTAACGGTCGGGTTCGCCTGACCCACGTCACATGCATAAAAAGGGGCACCATTGACGATTGTGAAGTCATCTGGATACGGAATGACTGCATAGCGCACATGACCAATGTCGGGAAAGTCGAGAAAGCCGTGATAGGAACAGATCGTCCACGTCGCTGCATTGTCCGGTGAGTAACATGCAGCGGGTGTCAACGCGCTGGCTGCCATGCATACATCGACACCCTTTGGTAGGAGGACGTACTGGATATGCCCGTAGCCGACCCCGAACTTCCTGCCAGCTGCGTGCACGATTGAAGCGATATCGTCGCTGTCGCTCAGCGGCCCCGCGACCCGATACGTCAGCACTCTGGAACAGGGCAGAGGCTTCAGCCTGGAAACTCAGCCCCGCGATATCGTGTTTGGAGCGCCCAGCTGGAGGTCCCGTCGTGCGGCGCTGCGATGTCCTTGGAAATTGAACGGATCTTCACTGGCGTTACGTTCACCAGAGGCCTTCGTACGACGTTGCGACGCAGCATGACTGGACGACATTCCCACCCGACTCGCTACGGCGAACAGGAGCCACGAACCGAAATTGACACGCTCAATCCATTGGAGTAGACGCGTGTCTTACAAAGTCTTACAGATTAGAGAAATGCGTCCCTGACGGGACAAAGGTCTTTTTCATCGGGGCAATCATCACCTCTCCGAGGAGCGTTCTCTTCACGGAACGCAACACCCCCTGAGGCGTGTGGTCCCTCCTCACACATAGGAGAAAGCCATATGCTCGACACAATCCCGCGCGTGAAGTTACACGGCCCAGCGCTATTGGCTCCGCTCGCGAACTCCCTCACGAGCTTCCCAGCGAAAGTTGCACTGATGTGGGCGTTGGCGATTCCAACCATCCTGAACCGTTTCAATTTGGCGTTACTACTGATTTTGATAGGGGGATTCGTTTGCGTAGTCCCGACGCAAGCCGGTAGTAAGCACAACCGCTACAAGCTAGTTGACCTCGGCACCTTGGGGGGACCGCATAGCTACGGGTCTATGATTAACAACGGCGGCTTCGCTCTCCTTAATGAGTCGGGTCTCGTCGCTTCGACCGCTGACACGTCATCTCTAGATCCAAGTTGCAGTGGCCCCCCAGATTGTTTTCGGGCGCACGCCGCTGAATGGAAGAACGGTGTGGTAACCGACCTCGGCGCACTCCAGGTGAACAACAACAGCGCCGCGAACTCGATCAACGCACGTGGCTGGGCCACGGGCTTTTCACAAAGCGCCGTGACTGATCCAATCTTGGGCGGTCCCGCAACTCACGCCGTGCTATGGAAGGACGAGCAGATCATCGACCTCGGAACGCTGCCGGGCGGATTTGAAAGTGTAGGCATCTACATCAACGACGCCGGTCAGGTCATCGGGTTTTCCACCGTCAGTACAGCTCCGGATCCCATCGGGTTTGCTGGCTTCCCGACTCACACCTTCATCTGGAAAAACGGAGAGAAGCTGGATATCGGCACCTTAGGGGGCGACGATGCTGGCCCCGGCGCCAGTTGCAGCAATCCGCCACCCGGAACCGTAGTGGGAGGCTCTTCCACGAGCGTGGTCCCAAACCCCAACACCCACCTTCCGACTGTTGACCCTTTTCTCTGGCACGATGGGAAAATGATTGACCTTGGAACGCTTGGCGGTACGAACGGTTCCGCGCAGTGCGTGAATAATCGCCTTCAAGTCATCGGCCAATCGAGCGTGGCGGCAAATCCAGCCGCGTGCAATTTTCCAGCCGCCGAGCTAGACGATGTAGGACCCGGATGCCATGCGTTCTTCTGGGAAAACGGCGTGATGACCGACTTGGGCACACTCGGCGGCGACACTTCGGAGGCTCTCTGGCTGAACGATCACGGAGTCGTAGCCGGATCCGCTGATCTTGCAGGCCCTTCGGGCAGCCAAACTCATGATGCTGTTGTCTGGATCAACGGCAAAATTCACGATCTTGGAACTGTTCCGGGAGATGCATGCAGCCGCGGGCGTGGTCTGAACGAACGCGGACAAGTCGTGGGCGGATCTTCCGATTGCCACAATTTCTTGCACGCGTTTCTCTGGGAGGACGATGGTCCCATGGTGGACCTGAACACCCTCATTTCTCCGGGATCCGGTGTTCAATTGACCAATGCATTCAACATCAATGATCGCGGTGAAATCCTCGCGAAGGCCGCGCCCATCGGATTCACGCCAAACGATGATGCTGACCTGGGGCACATCGTGCTGCTTATTCCATGTAACGAGCACAATCCCCACTGCGACTGACAGCAAACCATAACTGAGCTATGCACTAGCGTGCACCAGATGATCGCTCAGACGGGAGCGCCGCCTTTTCCAGAGTGTGTCAGAACTGCTGGCCCACTGAAGCATGATGCCCCCGCAGGCGGGGCGTCATGCTTAGAGGGTCATACTGGTGAGAGCCGGGCTATCAGGTTCCCGTTGCCCAGAACTCGCAACGCTT
>JBPYDQ010000889.1:0-3393 GCA_051986135.1 Terriglobales bacterium
CCCGCTCGTATGGCGTCAGTCGGGCAACAACCGGAATCTGCTTGTCGCCCTCCCGGAGCGTCGTAACCTGCATTCCGCTCAGGGCAGCCGTCGCAGAATTCGCTACATCGGCATTTGTGACGCCGGCAAGATTGGCCCGGTCCGGGTCAATCTCCAGTCTCACCGATGTCGTTTCCTCGCCCCAATCGTTATGGACGCGGGCTGCTGTCGGCACTTGACGGAAAATGTCCTCGACCTTGGCAGCAAGGTCGCGAAGAGTCCGCAGGTTTTGAGCTTGCTGGTCGGATGCGACATCCGCTTGATTCGACAACAGAATCTGAATCGGCTGTTCCACTGGGTTCGTCTGTAACTGCTTGACTTCAATGCGAGCGCCAGGGACGTTGGCGCTGAGGGCGGCCTGTAATGGCCCAACCAGGTCCGGCATGTCCTCTTTGTCTTCTATTTCGAAGACGATCTGCGCGTAGTTGAGTTCTTGAATCTCAGGCGAAATCGAAAACCAGAATCGAGGTCCGCCGCCTCCAGCAAACGTCGTCAACGAACGCAGAATCTGCTTCGGCTTACCGTTCTTCTCCGGATGTCTGGCCCCATAGGCTGCTGCGGCTTCGCGAATAACGTCCTCGGCCTGCCGTGCAACCTCATTGGTAGCAGTGAGTGGCGCATCGTTGGGCAACCAGACATCTGCAGTCGCCCAATACTGAACGTCATCCGGGAAAAACGTGGTTTTCAGCTGCCTTGCCACGAAACCGCCAAATGCTAGAAACACAAAAGAGCCGGCCAGAACTTTCCAACGATGCTCAATCGCCCATGTTGCGACTCGTGTGTAAGCGCCGGTAAATCCGCGCTGGCGGCGCTCCTCGACGGAGAGCTCCGGCTTTCTGCTCGGCCGCAACAGGTAGTAGCCAAGCAGGGGGATGAAGGTCATGGAAACCAGTCGCGACGCCACGAGTGCGCAGGCCATCACAATTGGCAAGCTATAAAGAAAATCTCCTGTATTCCCGGTCAGCATCAGGAAGGGCAGGTACGCGGCAATATTCGTGATCGTCGCGAACATGATCGCCTTTGCGAGCTTGGTGGGTCCAAGCCAGGCGGCGACCAGGGGAGACTGGCCGTCGGCCAAACTGCGCTTAATGGCATCGCCCGCCACGACGGGATCGTCAACTAATAAGCCCAGTGCGATGATTAGCGTCGCGATAGAGACTTGCTGAAGATCGATTCGAAGCAAATAGGCGAATCCAAACGCCAAAGCGAGAGTGATCGGCATGGAGAGAGCCATCAATAGAGCCGAGCGCCATTCCCAAAACCCGACGAACGAAACGAGGACCACAAGAGCAATGGCCTCATACAGCGCTTCGATGAACAGGTTGATGTTCTCTTTTACCTGCCTCGGCTGATCCGAAGTCCGCACCATTATGAGGTCCGGCGGAAGCAACTGATGGACGGCTGCAAGTTTCTGGTCGATGTTTTGCCCAAATTTCGCGATTTGCTCGCCGGACCGCATGAAAACCGCGATGGTCACCGCCCGACTGCGATGCCAGTTTCCGCCCGGGTCTCGCCAGGTATAGAAGTTCAGGTACCTCGGAGGCGTTTGATAGCCTCGGCTGATGTTCACCAGGTCGCGCAAATATACTGGGCTACCCGAGGAAGAAGATCCTATGATGACATCGCCAACGGCTGCCGCCGACTTGAATGCACCAGAGGGGTCCACGATGACGTTTTTCTCGCTGGCAACCTCAACCGCACCGCCCGGCAACGTGATATTCCGGGCTTGCAAAATACCCGCCAGTTGTGAGGGCTGGAAGCCATAGTTGGCCAGCCGTTCCTGAGAGTATTCAAGATCGATCTGCTCTGGCCAGACACCCGCTCTTTGATATTTTGAGGCTTGTGGAGTGCCTATAAGTGTCCGCGCGATTAAATCGGTGAAATCGTCCAGTTCACGATAGCTGTACTTGTCGCCAGCCTTCTCCGCCACCTTTCTGCGCGTATCGTTCGTATCGCGAATCAAGATGGGGCCCCACGCATCCGGGTGAAGCTCGGAAGTATGTAGTCGAAGGCGAATGAATTTGCCAATATAGGCCAGAATCTCTCGATCACTGTAGGAGGAGGCGCCGTCGATGCCGACGAAGCCCGGTCTCGCGAAGATCCGCACGTCACGAAAGATCCCGTCCTGCTGAGCCTCTTGAGAGAAAAGATCGAAGCCTCGACGCACGGCGTCAGGAGATACCGATTCTGGGAAGCAATACAGCGCAGTAACGCGCGGAGTGCCGGATTTTCGTGACACTAGGCTTCCGCGCGTTTCTTCGACGGCTTTCTGAATGCTTCGTGCACGAATGTCGATGTCCACATCGCTCACGCGAGGACTGGCTACCGTCAGCATAAGAGCCGCGGTGTCGCCAAAGTCGCTTTCGAACTGTATCGGCCCCGCCCCCTGCGGAAGTTGGCCGTTCAAAGCATTGAGTTTCAGGTTGATATCGCTGAACTGCCTCTTCGTGTCCGTGACGTTCTCAGCGAGCTGCACGTAGATAATTGAAAGTCCGGGCAGCGTCAGAGATCGAATGCCGTAATCGGCGGCCGTTCCAGGATGAATCGAAGAATTTTCGGCAATTCTCTCCTCGATGGGTCGCGTGACCAGTTGTTCTACCTCTTGGGCCTGCACGCCCGGCCACGGCGTCACGGCAACTGCTACGCGTACGGGAATGTCGGGGTCTTTGCGTTGGGGCATGGAATGGTATCCAAACCAGCCCCACAGCACCGTTCCGACGAGCAGGATCCACGCAATCTGCCGGTGCTCGACGAAGAACCGCGCAGTATTGTGGACTTTCTCAATTAATTCGGCGTCGCTCTTATGAGCCATGGCCGATCTCCCGTCGATGAAGATTTTCGAGCCGTTTGTCCAAAGGACTTTTCGCCCACTGCTCTTGTCGAGGCCTGTGCGCGGTCAAGGGATCACCTTGATTTCGTCACCATCGTTGATCAGCGTGCCGCCTGTAACCACGACCGATTCTCCCGGCTTGAGCCCCTTCGTGACGTTAATCGAGTCCCCCACAGTGTCGCCAATCTCTACAGTTCTCTCGCGCGCTATGCTCTTCCCGCCCTGATCGGTGATGACAAATACCGAGAATCCATCCGCATGCTGAGTCGACCGCACCACGGCGCTAAGGGGTACTACCGTCGTGAGTGGTTCGACATTGCCGCCACGCAACGCCAAAGTAGCGATCATTCCTGGTTTCAGCCTGTTGTCGGAATTTGGGATGGTCACTTCGACAGAAAATACCCGGCTTTTCGGATCAGCCGAAGGAGATACCGACGTAACTCGTCCGTGAAATTCGCCGGGCAGTGATGTTGTGGTGATCGTCTGTGGCGCTCCGAGCTTCACGGAACTGACTCTCGTGTCCG
>JBPYDQ010000890.1:0-3646 GCA_051986135.1 Terriglobales bacterium
GCGCCGAACCGTTGCCGCCTCCCGTAACGAGGCACAAGCGACGGCGGGGGATCTCGCAAGCGTGAATCTCAGCCTTCACGCTGAACTCGCATATGACCGTTTCGAATCGCGGAGCGCGGTCGCGCAAAAACAACTTCTCAATGACACGGTGAAAGCGTATAGAGACGCTGTCGTTTTTCGTTAATTCGTAGACTACTCGCCATCCCAAGTGACTGAATACAAAGGAACAGACCTTTCCGGATAATTGTAGACTCTCCCCGTTAAATGGTAGATTTTGCTGGTAATTCGTAGACTACGTTTTCGTGCTTCTGGGCGAACAAGTGGAGAAACTGCTCAAGATATCTGAACAAAACTGGACGCTGGCTAGGCGTCGTGAGCGAGTTCTTTCCTGGTTAGCCAGCAAGAGGAATGCTCTCGGAAGATCACCCAGTGGGCCTGCTCTAAGCTCGGCCTGTCACGGGCAATGGTTTTTCGTTTACTTGCCCGGTACCGAGACGACAAGGGGTTGAGCACTTTGGTGCCGCAAACACGTGGCAGAAAGCTCGGGCGCCGTTTGCTCAGTCCAAAGCAGGAGAAGATTATCAGTCAGCAGATTCATAAGTTCTACTTCCGACGAGAGCGGCCGTCGCTTGCGGCTCTCCATCGCGAGATCGCAACTGATTGCGCGAAGAGCCGGATTCCAATTCCCTCCTATGGCTCCCTGGCACGACGATTGAGGATATTCGATCAAACCAGGAGGACCAAGAGGAACTAAAGGCTCGCGTCCAAGCTTGGCGACGGCTTCCACAATCTCGCTCGAGAACTTGTGCCGGGATTTCAGTCTATTATTTAACGGAAATTACAGTCTACTATTTTGCGGTAAATTCGGAATTGGAGTGTTAAAGTCCACGAATTAACGAAAAACGACAGACCTTGATGTGCTGGCCCTCGAGCTCGGTAACCAATTTCGTAACCTGCAACCGGAATGGGTGCTGTCGGGGGCCAAGGTAGCCTCGATTCGTGTGGCCAAACCAGGCATTTGCGCGGAATGCATTGTCGAACAGCAGATCGCCGGCGTACCTATGCACTTACGGGCAGAGTGGGCTTTGGCCTTCTTAACCCATTGCCCCAAACACCTTCGGTCGCTGACTATCAGTTGTCGGAACTGCTGTTGCAGCGGATCGTACGCTTTCACAGCAGCCGCATCCAACCTGGTCTGCGCCAGGTGCGGACATCTCATTCCACTTCATTTTTTCACTGGGAACTGCAAAGCATCGACCGTGGCGGTTGTTTTGCTGCAGGCACAGATGCTACGCACCGTAAGAGGACTTCCTCCTGACACCTTGTGGCTTGGGGCAATCTCGGCAGAGCGTTTTCTCTCAACGATCAACGACATCCTCCGGCTCCAGACTCACCGCGAGAATGGCGAGGGCTCGATTCTCGCCAACACACTTGGGCCCTGCGAATTTTCCAGTTATCAGCCCCTAACACGCGGGATTGAACATCCTCCCCTCTGTACTCTACTCGCGCGGCTTCGCCTCACATTGATAGCCGCACTGGCCCAGTTTCTGCTTGGGCCGCGACGTGCCGCTTATTTCAAGTCGGCACAAAACGTCCGAGCCTCTGAAAAGCTGTGTTATCCCCTTAACCGAATGGCCCTTGCTGCCGATGAATGGGAATTCTTAGAAACCATGCTTCCGTTTTGGCCATTTTATCTACGGGAGCGGCTTTCCGGGGCGCTGGGACTCATGGGCACTCGCAGGCCTCAAGCCAAAGCTGCCTGACCAGATCTGCAATTCTCATTTTTAAGCCCGCGCCACCCCCGTGCGGTGGTTGTAGGAACCAGGAACTCCCTCAGAGCCTCTCAAAGTCCGCGTGATCTTCGATGGCTGTGCAGTACTAGAATCTGAGCACAACCTGGCTCGGCAGCTAAGGCCGCATGTACATTGGAGCGTTTCTGCCCGAGTTTAAGCATGGCTCCGGTATTGGCGATTGTAAAGATGGTGGCGGGATTGTCCTGAATAAGGATCAAGGCCCGGACCCCGATGGAGAGTTTGTGTGAGTTTCGCCGCCCGGGCCGGGCCAGGTTGAATTCAACTCGAGAAGGTTAGCATGAAAGACCAACCCGCGCCGAAAACCCAGCAAGACAAGAAGCAAAGCAAGAAAGCCAGGAGCAGGCCAACTCCGAGCAAGTGGGATGAGATGAACCGCAAGCAGCGGCGCGAGATGATGCGCAAGCTGCAGAGCGAAGATCTCGACTTGGAGGTGGTGCATCCTCACGCCGCCGGCATTGATATCGGCAACGAATCCCACTATGTAGCGGTACCGCCCAACCGCGATCCGCAACCGGTGCGATGCTTTGGCTGCACGACCGCCGAGCTGAGGAAGATGGCCGAGTGGCTGACACAATGTGGCATTCGCACGGTCGCGCTGCAATCTACGGGAGTGTATTGGATTGCGGTCTACGATATTTTGGAAGCGGCAGGTCTGGAAGTGTATCTGGTGAATGCCCGCGACACGAAGAATCTGCTGGGGAGAAAGACGGACGTGCAGGAGAGCCAGTGGTTGATGAAGCTGCACACTTACGGCTTAGTGCGAAATTCGTTTCGTCCGTCGCAGGAAATTCGCACCCTGCGAACGTACTGGCGGCAGCGCCAGGATCTGGTGCGTAGTGCCGCTCGTCATATCCAGCGGATGCAGAAGGCGCTGACGCAGATGAATATCCAGTTGGCCAACGTAATCAGCGACATCACCGGGGTGACAGGGCAGGCCATCCTGAACGCGATTCTGGATGGGGAACGCGATCCCCGGGAACTGGCGGCGTATCGGGATGGCCGGATTCAAGCCAGCGAGGAGGAGATCGCGCAGGCTCTGGAGGGTAACTGGCAAGAAGATCAGCTGTTTCTGCTGCGGCAGGAACAGGCGGGATACGAGTTTTGCCAGAAACAGATGACCGAGTGCGATCAGCAGCTGGCACAGTGCCTCGCCCAACTCGAGGATCGGACCCAGGGGGCCGCTCTGCCGGAAGAGACCCGCAAGGGACGGCGCAGGAACAAGAAAAGGAAAAACAATCCACAATTTAACTTGCGGGAAGAGTTGTTTCGCATGACCGGTACGGACCTGACTCAAATCGATAGCATCGATGTCATGACTGCGATGACCGTCATCAGCGAGGTAGGACGGGACATGAGCAAGTGGAAGACGGAGAACCATTTTGTTTCCTGGCTGAAGCTGTCTCCAAACAATAAGATCAGTGGTGGAAAAATCATTGGGAAAGCTCGCATGCCCACCAACAACCGCGCGGCTACTGCCTTAAGGATGGCGGCCAGCACTCTACGGGAGAGCGACAGCTATTTAGGAGCGCAGTTCCGTCGACTGCGGACTCGGCTAGGCCCCCCGGTGGCGACCAAGGCCATGGCCGCCAAACTCGCACGCCTCGTCTACCGCATGCTGCGCTACGGAATGAAATATACAGACCAAGGAGCCCAGCTCTATGACGCGCAATACCGCAAACAGCAAGTAACCCATCTCAAGCGAAAGGCCGCCAAGCTGGGATTGCAAGTCATCGAAGCTGTCGCTGCCTAACAAACCGTAGACCCGGGTCCACTCGCGCACCCGTGGAGCTGCTGGGCACGACCCGGGTCCGCTGCGCGGCCCCGGGTCTATA
>JBPYDQ010000891.1:0-6240 GCA_051986135.1 Terriglobales bacterium
GTCTTGAAGCTTGAGGAAATCGCACGACGAACGCTAGCCTAACCAATAGTTGGTATCCCTGGGTGCTTGACCACAGAACCGCTCGCCCCAAGAGCGAGGCAGCGAGCTCCAGCTCTAATCTGGAGACCGGCCAAAGAACTCTGTTGGCTTTATTCTTCAATCCCCCGGCCACGCTGACCTTCGGTATCTCCCGTACCTGCTCCAACCCAACACCGCACCTAAGGCCGCACAGCTAGCGCACGCGGCTTAGATCGAGCGATCAGCGCCCTAACTTCGGAACAGCAATGTCGGCATTGGGTGTTTCGTATTGGGGTAGCTGCAAACCTTCGAGATCATGACTGGCTTGATAATCGCCCTTACCTCAACCGGCGAATACCTCCAACTTCGTGGCGCAGAAGTAAACTCCAGTCACAATTCGGAAGCTTGGCCCATCGCGGGTGCACGACCGTGAAGTTACTGCTGATCGAACAATGCAGACCGATCTAGCCTTTCACCTTTGAACACCACCATGGAAATGCGTTCAGTGGCGGAAATGTCCTCGATCGGATTGCCATCCACAATCAGAAGATCCGCATCGTTGCTGGGACGAACCGATCCGATATGATTCTCCATCCTTAGCAGTTTGGCGGCATTGAAGGTTGCTGCTTGGAGGGCGATGCGGGTGGCAATTCCGGCTTGTACCCACAGGGCAAGCTCATGCTGGACCGTAGGGCCATGAATCACCAGTAAATTGCCGGCGTCGCTGCCGCTCGCCAGCAAAACTCCGTGTCGGTAGGCGCGATTCAGGTTCTCGTCGGCGATTTGCATGTCGATGGGATATTTGGAAAGACGGCTGCGCATGGCCTCACTATCTTTTGACGCCAAGCTTTCGATGGTCCCTTGAATGAGTCCCGGCGGAGCCACCTGCTGCACGAGCGAACGCTTGAACAAATCGATATCTCCCTTAGCGATATCCTTGAAAGCCTCGCCTACGCTTAGGGTCGGATCGTAGAAAGTTCCTTGAGTTGCCATTATGGCGAACAGGGCTTCGGGGATCGCCTCGCGGAACGATCCATGCTCGATGGAGCTGGCGTGCGCCTGAACAGCGTCGGCGACGTCGCGCACGTCTCCGGTGTGAACCACCAGCGGTAAATTGTCAACATGAGCTTCCTGAGCGACGGCGTCGAAAAGCGCCGTATCCATGCGGTTGTACACCAGTCCTCCACCCCCGGATTCCAGAATGGCCTTGATGCAGTCCACCCCCTGTTTTTTCAGGTCATCGACTTGCCGGCGCGCCTGTTCAGGAGATCCCGGCAACCGCAAAAACTGGCGATTTAGGCTGTCCCGAATGGGGGGAGGCAAGTCCTTGAAATACTCCGTGCCGTGTCCGCCGGGAGCGGTGAACAGAGGCCCGCAGGTGAACAGTTCCGCACCCAGCATTCCGCCGTTATTGACGATCGAACGAGCTCTCAAGATGCTATCGAGCGGGTCTCCGACGCTGCGCACCGTGGTCACACCGCTGTATAAATAGGCCGCCAAATTGCGCAGCAAGACCTTTTCCGGGTCGTAATCTTTCATGGCGGTATAGATCCCGCCCGGCGCACCGAGGTGGATATGAACGTCAATCAGCCCGGGAAGAATCGTTTTGCCGGCGGCTTCGATGGGCTCGGCTTTGACGGACTTCGGATCCGGTCCAGGGCCTTCATTGACTTCGGCGATCTTTCCGCCACGCACCAGGACAGCACCATTCTCGATGATTTTTCCGTCTCCGACAAAAATGCGGGCACCGCGAATCAGGAATGTATCGCTGCGTGCAAAATCACGATTTAGAGTCTTGGTCCTCTCTAGATTGGTGCGCGCATGCAACTGCCACGCCCCGAGAATCAGGAACGGCGACAGAACTCCCATCAACCAGAGCTTGGCGGAAGCGGTTATCTTCTCTTCTTTCTCCCAACGAAACAGTTTGAAGGCGACGAACAATCCGACAGCAGTAGTGAGAATCAATGCCCCGCCCGGCTGCAGATTGGTTGCGATGCTCTCGTTTCGCAACAGCATACCTTGCACGCCGGTCACCAGATAGGTCGCAGGAATAAACTGCGAAACGTTAAGGAGCCACGGCGGAAACATCGATGTCGGGAACGTTGCGCCGCTTAGGAACAGCATGGGCAGATACACCAATTGCACCAGCAGTTGGCTTTCCTGCATGGAGTTGGTCACGGAAGCCAGAATGAGGCCAATAGCACGGAAAGCGGCGATCCCAATTGAGACGAACAGCAAGATCGACCAAAACCTATCGGGCCAGGGCATGCCATAAAGCAAGTGCGCCAGCCCGAAAATCAGCAACACGTTGGGCATGTACAGAATCCAGCCGGTTACGACGGAGGCGACCAGAAGCGGCGCTGGCGTGATAGGAGTGACTTTGTAACGGCGCAGGATATTGGCTTCGCGCTCCTGCACCGCACGAATGCCGGCGCCGAAGAGTCCATTGCCAAGAATGCCGATGATCAGAACCATGGCAATCACGATAGTCATGGCTGATCCGCGCTCGGCATGCATTACCTGAGCGAAGATGAAAAAGAAGATCAGAGGAAAAAGGTAGTTAAAGAAGATCACCGAACGCTGACGCAGAGCCAGCTTCAGATCGATGTCGATCAGGGCCTTATATGCGTTCATTCGCGCAGGCTCTTTCCGGTCAGTTCGATAAAAACGTCTTCTAGCGTGGGCTGCTTCAAATGCACGTCGGTGAGTTCCAGACCTTGCTGGTCGATCCACTTCACCAGTTCGACAAGGGTCGCAGCAGGTCGTCGTGAACTTACGGTGAGGGTATGACCGCTCGAATCCAAGGTATTACTTGTCGCTTCCGCCCAGGGAGGCCGCTGCTGCGGAAATGGAGTGGCGCACGTGACAACAATGCTAGACGCGGTGCGGCTCTGTTGCTGCAAACTGCGGGGCGTGCCCATGGCGATGATCCGGCCTTCGTCGACAATCGCGACACGGTCGCACAGTCGTTCCGCCTCCTCAATGTAATGCGTTGTCATCAGAATGGTTCGGCGCTCTTGCTTTAATTCTTCCAGCAATGAATGAATTTCGACCCGGACCTGTGGATCGAGACCAGTGGTTGGTTCATCGAGAAAAATCAGCTGCGGATCGTTGACCAGCGCCAGCGCCAAGGCGAGTCTTTGCTTCTGGCCGCCCGACAGTGTGCTGTAAAACGCTTCCTTCTTCTCTTCAAGCTGCAAGCGTCGGAGAAGCTGCCGCGAATTCACGCGCCGAGAATAGAATGAGGAAAAGAGGTCCATCGCCTCATGCAAGCGAATCTTTTCCGGAAGATTGGTAGCCTGCAGGCAAACACCGATTCGGTCTTTGAGCTGTTGCCGCTGAGTGTCGGGATCGAAGCCGAGGACGGTTACCTGCCCACCCGAGCGCGGACGCAGGCCTTCGAGAATCTCTACCGTAGTGGTTTTTCCGGCGCCGTTCGGTCCCAGCAAGCCGAAGACCTCACCCGGCTCTATTTCGAAGTCGATTCCCTTCACCGCCTCAAGTTTGCCATAGGATTTCTTCAGACCTTGGACGGCGATGGCTGGCGCGAGCGCGAACATCGAGAAGAATAAGGCTACCGGAGATATTTCCGGTAGTCAAAATGGCGAGAAGGTGATGTCACGCGGCTTGTGTAAATAGCTTGAGGGCGCGGGTTTTCCATTCCAGGTTAAAGCGCTGGAAAATGGAGTAGATAATTCGGTCGACGCTGTTCACATTCACAAAACATACCATCAGTCGGGTTCTCCGTCGCACCTCCACAAAGCAACGTTCAATGATATTGGTGGTTCTCAGCTTTCGCCACAGATGTCGCGGGAAGCTGAAGAACGACAGCAACTCCGGCAGATCGCGTTCTAGCCGCCGCACCATGGCGCCATACGATGCTTGCCAGTGGCGGCGAAAATCGCGGCCTATTGCTTCCGCAGATCGCCATGGGTAGCCCACCGGGTAACGGACGCAAAACTTCCGCACCAGGTCTTAGTTGCCGAGAGGGCGGTCCAGCAAGACCGGGCTGCGTCTCGCTGCCCAGGTTGGCCGCATCGTCGAGAAAATAGAGCCGGCCGTCGTCGTAGACGTTGTAGCGCCTGCCGCGCCACTCGACCGTGTTGCCGAAGCTCCCAGCAATCCAGACGAAAAAGCTGATGACGTCCTGCAGCGGAATGAGCCACCACTTCGCCTTCGAGAGGGGATCGTCGAGAAGGCTGACAGTTCCCCACGCAGCAATGCCACGTATCACAGCAGTGAACAGGAGCAGCGGCCATGACTTTGGCACCGCAATCCAAAGCAGCATTGCGAGCGGGATCGGGTTGGTGAAGATCTGTCCCCAATAGCCCAGCCCCCGTGAACAGCGAGTGCTTCTTGCCCAGCGCAGGCGATGGCGGAGGTTGTGTACAAGGTCCTGACTGCCGATCCTATGTTCAATGATGCAGTGCGAGAGGACAACCTTGTGTCCCAGCCTTGAGGCGCGGCTGCCAATAACGAAGTCTTCCGCCAGATAGTCGCCCAATTCTGCGAAGCCGCCCAACTCCTGAATGACTTCACGCCGGGCGGCCAGAACTGGCCCCAGGGCAAAATCCATTCCTCCCACCATCCTGGCCATCAGAACTCCGGCAAGAAACTCCGTGTTCATTCCAATGGCCTCCAGCTGCGACCACAGCTTTTTCCCTGGCACACCGCGGTACGGGCAGGTTACAACGCCGACGTTTCCATCACGGAACTCTGCCGAAATGGAACGTAGCAGTCCTGGTGGCACGTGCACATCGCTATCAGCCATCACCAGGATGCTATGTTCAGCCCTTGCCATTAAATGACGCAGGCTATGCGCCTTGGCATTGGGCACGTTAGGCTTGCCCGTCTCCACGAGCTGCACTCGCGGCCCACTTGGAAATTGGCTCTGAACTTTCCTAACCAGGCTTGCCGCCGGATCCTCACTGTGGTGTACGGCAAAGAGAAGCTCATATTTCGGGTAATCTAGCCTGAAAAAACTACACAGATTCTCTTCCAGCCGATCATCAAATCCGCACAGCGGCTTGAGAACGCTGATTGGCGGAAATTCTTCGGTGCCAGGTTCTGGGGAACGAAGAAATCGGCGCGCAGCGACTACGATGAGCACTGCGCAAACCCAGGAACCCATCAAGAGAAGAAAAAGCACCCTTTCAACTACCATCGTAAGGAGCATTAGTTCCCCGAGACTGAACTAGACTTTGATCTTCGCCACATATTGCGAGTACATCGAAAACGGAAAATACACGCGCTAGGTGCAGGGCAATGCCAGCGCTTCATGTTGACAAAAGCCCTATGCGTGAAATGTCAAAGGATGCTTCTTTGACTGAGGGGACTTCTGCGGTTGAGGAGTGTAGCAGATTCTTATTTACAAATCTTTATTTTTATTGACATATCTTTACAATGCCTTTCGGCCTCCAGGCTACGGATTGTGCGGTCAATCCTATCCTTATTAATAATGGTATAACGCTTCCAAGGGATCCACTGATCGATGCGGCCTTCGTCAATCTCGGTGCAGAGGAGATCTACGCCCGGCTGCTAAAGCAGGGGCAAGATTCCGGGCTGGGGGGAACCCGCATCGAAATCGAGCGTTCAGTCGGCCAACGGTGGGAGTGGCGGTAACCCCTCAGAACAAGCGCCGCAACACACAGAGCAAACGACACAGCCAACACCATCCGAACTCGACAAATCGGAATCGGCGGGTGTATCGGATCAGCCTCTTCCACCGCGTCCAGAAGGGTTCGGCGAGGTTCTGGATGCGGTCGGCGAAGACGGCCAGCCAGCATCGCAGGCAGAGTTGACCCGGCAGGTGCACGAGTGGGCCATCAATGCCGAGCAGGCACTTTGCTCCGCAAAGGCATGCGGCCATGTGCCAACCGGGATTGAGAGGCCACTCGAACAATCGCGGCGGTCAGCGCACGATTGGCGGGCAATTCTGCGCGAGTTCATTATGGCCACGAATCCATCGGATTATCGTTGGGCACCGCCAAACCGCCCATCTCATCAGGGCTCTATCTCCCCTCAGTGGAGCGTAGCGGCGTGGGAGACGTCGTGATCGCCGTAGACACTTCCGGGTCTATCGGATCTAAAGAGTTGGAGCAGTTCGCGGGCGAGATCAACGCCATCGCCAGCGCGACACAGCCCGCGTCGATTCGCGTCATCTACTGCGACGCAGCCGTTCAGGGGGTGGACGAGTTTGGCCCTTCAGAACCAATCAAGTTG
>JBPYDQ010000892.1:0-3781 GCA_051986135.1 Terriglobales bacterium
CTCACTCCGCAGGAGCGCGCCCAGGTCAATCGCCAGCAGAACCGCGCGTCGCGCCAAATCTACCGCGACAAGCACAATGGCCGTCATCAGTAAGGGTTCTTTCCCACGGCTGACGCCTACCCCCATCTGAAGATGCCGTGGTAAGCCCCCGGTGCCAACCGGGGGCATTTTTTCGTAAAGCAATCAGCAAGGCACAATGAGCCAGACCTTGGTGGCCCCGGCTGCGCATTGCTTTTCCCAAGGATCCCGTTCCCGGCCCTATCCTATTGATTCTCCGGAGAAATACATTTCTTGACATGAATCGCAAATTGCAATATAAATATCACGATTTGAGATGTTGCTCGGGGCGGGATGATGAAGCTGGGCGAGAAAATCCGCTACCTGCGCGAGGTCGAGGGGTCTCTCCGCGGTCTCGGCCGACCCATGACGCAGCTCGAACTGGTGCGCGCCATCCGGCAGGAGATGGGCAAAGGCAACAGCATCAGCCAGTCCTATCTCTCGCAAATCGAAAACGGCGCCCGGCCGCACATGACCCAGTCCTCGCGGGCGCTGCTGGCCAAGTTCTTCAAGGTGCATCCCGGCTTTCTGGTGGACGATCCCGAGGGATACCACACCGAACTGACCTCCGACTTGCGCACCACCGAGGGCAAGCTGGACGTGTGGCTGCTGCAAGGCTCCGAGCGCTTCGCCGGCGATCAGGAGCTCAGCCACGTATTGATCAAAGCAGCACGCGAGAAAGATACCCGGCGCTGTTTTCTGCTGCTGGGCGCGATCCTCGACACTCCGGGGCTGGCCGACCGTCTGCTCGAGGCGCTGCGTCCTGAATTTGCGGAGCGAAATCGTCGATCCACGGCTACGGAAGGGAGGCGAATCCGATGACCTGGTCTGATTTTTATCTGATCTGTTTCGCGGTCGGCTTCTGCTTCAGCTTCTTTTCGTTCGTGTTTGGAAGTTCGCGCATGGGCAAGCTGCATCTGCCGCATGTCCACGGCCATGGGGGGCATTTGCCGACCGTGCACGGTCCGGTCGCACCCCATCCGGTTGGCCCTGCACCTGCCGCTGGTCATGGTCCGGCGCACCCTCCCGGTGGGCAGGCGCGGGGAGCGTTGCGCGGCGGGAGCGTCTCACCGTTCAATCCTCCTTCGATCGCCGCATTTCTGGCGTGGTTCGGAGGAACCGGCTATCTGCTCACGCGGTTCTCACCGCTGTGGGTTGGACTTGCGCTTTTTCTGGCAGGAATCGCCGGTTTGACCGGAGGCGCGATCATTTTCTTTTTCCTGACCAAGGTTCTGATATCGGATCAGGAGTATCTCGATCCCGCTGATTTCGAAATGGTCGGCGTGCTTGGCAAATTGTCCGTTCCAATTCGCCAGGGAGGCACCGGTGAGCTGATCTACTCCCAGATGGGCACGCGTCGGGTCTGCGGCGCCCGCAGCGAGAACGGAAGCGTGATCGCCAAGGGGACGGAGGTGGTCGTTACCCGTTACGAAAGAGGAATTGCTTACGTGCGCCTGTGGGAAGAACTGGCCAACGAGTGATGGGGGAGGAATCCATGCCATCGAGTCCTGGGGACTTCCGGGCGGCTACGGAATTCGAGGTTTCGACAACCCACGCGCTTAGGTGTGGGGCAACAAGGTTGTGCACAATCCGCACGACCAGTGGCGAGGTTCTGGGGCGGAGCGATCCAGAAAGGATTGTCCGGCACCGGGATGAAATGACGGGGTGGGTATCGCGGGGTTGAGCTTCGGGGCAAGAAGCAGTTGCCGCGCTCGAACTCTGCGCACTGAGAACTGGGAACGGCTTTCCTAGGAGGAGGCGTTTATGTTGGAAGGACTCTCTCACTGGGCGGTGATCTGGATCATCGCCGGGCTGTCTGTACTGGTGCTTTTGTTCCTCATCAAAGGCTTTGCCAGCATTTATCGCAAGGCCGGGCCGCATGAGGCCCTGATCGTATATGGCATAGGCGGAACTCGCGTGGTAAAGGGTCACGGCACTCTGGTGATGCCGATGTTTCAAATCTGCCGCGGCCTCTCACTCGAACTGATGTCGTTCGATGTGGCGCCGCAACAGGACCTGTACACCAAACAGGGAGTGGCCGTCACGGTCGAAGCGGTAGCGCAGATCAAGGTCAAATCCGACGAGGAGTCGATTCGCACCGCCGCCGAGCAATTCCTTACCAAGACCGACCAGGAGCGCGAAGGCCTGATCCGGCTGGTCATGGAAGGCCATCTGCGGGGCATCATCGGCCAGCTCACGGTCGAGGAGATCGTCAAGCAGCCGGAGATGGTTTCCGACCGCATGCGCTCCACTTGTGCGGACGACATGAACAAGATGGGCCTGGAAGTCATCTCGTTCACCATCAAAGAAGTTCGCGACAAGAACGAGTACATCACCAACATGGGACGCCCGGACGTGGCCCGCATCAAGCGCGATGCGGATGTGGCCGCAGCCGAAGCCGACCGCGACACTGCGATCAAGCGCGCCCTGGCACAGAGAGAAGCAGCGATAGCGAAAGCGCAAGCGGACCAGGAGCGGGTGGCCGCCGAAACTGCCTCGCTGGCCAAGCAAGCGGAAGCGCAACGCGACCTGGAAGTAAAGAAGGCGCAATTCCAGGAAGTCACGAAGCGCCAGCAGGCTCAGGCCGACAAGTCTTATGACATCCAGGCCAACATCATGCAGCAGCAGGTCGTGGCTGAGCAGGTGAAGGTCATGCAGGTCGAAAAGGAGCAACAGGTCAAGGTGCAGGAAGCCGAAATCAACCGTCGCGAGAAAGAACTGATCGCAACCGTCCTGAAGCAGGCCGAGGTCGAGCGCCAACGTATTCAGACGCTGGCTGAAGCGGAAAAGCAACGCCTGATGGCCGAGGCTGAAGGTCATGCTGCTTCGATCCGTCAGCAGGGCGAAGCCGAAGCCGAGATCATTTTCAAGAAGGGCGAAGCCGAAGCCAAGGCGATGAATGTGAAAGCGGAAGCGTATCAGGAGTACAACCAGGCCGCGGTCGTCGACAAGCTGATCACCGGTCTGCCGGAAGTCGTGAGAGCGCTGGCCAGTCCGTTGGCCAACGTCGACAAGATCACGGTTGTCTCCACCGGCAACGGCGATGCCGCCGGAATGAACAAGATCACCGGCGACATCACCAAGATGGCGGCGCAAGTGCCCGCGCTGTTCGAGACGCTCTCGGGCATGCCGCTGGCAGAACTGCTCGGCAAGGTCCGGCAGATCGGCGACAAGGCTCCCAAGCCTCCGTTGCCGAAAGGTTAGCGAGGGGCTGAATGCTCGTGCCGGGACGGCGATCAGGACCGTCCCGCCGAGCCGAACCCGCGGAGAGACCGGCGCCTCGGCCTGTCCCGTCGATCGGAAGCGAGGCGGAATGGAAGTGACGTATGAATCGCAAGCCGAAATACGCACGATGGGGAATCGCTCTGGGCGCCGCACTGGGTGCGGTGGCCGGAATGCTGGCCGGCAACGTGGGCGTCTGGCTGGCCGTTGGGGTAGCCATCGGAGTGGCCATCGGCTGGTCAGCCCGGCCGAAGACGAGCCAGTGTCCGGAGTGCGAAGCGCTCCATCGCACCCATCGACTGAGAAGCGGAACCCACTCACAGATGGGCTAGAAGTCAGGAGCTAGCTGCTAGAAGCTGAAAGAAGGGAGTTCACCATGGCGTTATTAGAACGAGTCGCAACCTTAGTCCGCGCCAATCTCAACGACCTGATCGACAAGGCCGAAGAGCCGGAAAAGATGATCAAGCAGGTGATCCTCGACATGCAGAACCAGCTTTTGCAG
>JBPYDQ010000893.1:0-5334 GCA_051986135.1 Terriglobales bacterium
TGGCTGTTGTGACCACATAACCGCCGATTTCGACGGGATTCTTATTATTAAACGGAATTTCCGAGTGAAAAACGGATTTGGCAACGGTTGGGGACACTTGGGCGGTAGTCGATTCTTACTTGTGGTAGGGTCGGTTTCCAATGTGGCACCCCATCCCTGTGCTGGAACGCCAACCGATTCGTCGCCGCCAATCGTGAAGTTTCCGACGCAACCGCCACCAGATTTGCTTTCACCCGTGAAAAGCCTCCAGACTAGTTGGTTGCTGCCGTAATCGCGTTAGCACAAGCTGAACCAGTGTCAATGAGCGCTAACGTCTGGTTACAACAGTTGGAGGCTGGAGAAGGTCGGACATTCGTCCCAGCTCCGGTGTCTAATTTCAGTAGAGCGCGGCAGCCTGAGCGCGGCGGGTCATGCGATGTGCCGAAGAACGTTCCATTTGGTATTCTTAGTTTGTACGCTAACCGGCGCAATTGCTCAGGGGCCTTACTTTCCGCAGGACGTTCTTGAAGATAACGCCCAAGGTGATTCGTTCCGGTCAGAGTGGTATTCCAAACACCTAAAAGCACTGGAAGAGCCGTCGCTATTCCAAATGGCGAAGGCTTCAAAAGCTGAATCATATCGATTTATGTGGCTCCGCACTTTCCATCACCCTGTGATCGTGCGCGTCGAAATGAAGCCGAATGGCAGCGCGGAACTTACAACGAAGGTGTCAAGTGGGGCTGGCGGCTACGAACCGGGAAAACTAATAGAAAATACGTCTCGGCCACTCACACAGCAACAATCTGAAAAATTTTTGGCCACGATTCAGAGACTCCAATTCTGGGAACTGCCTACGCACGAAACTCCGGAAACCGTGGGTTGTGACGGGTCGCAATGGATCATCGAAGGCATCAAAGATGGCAATTACCACGTTGTAGATCGTTGGACTCCTGCAAAAGGCCCAGTACACGACCTCGGTCTAACTCTTGTTTTCGGCCTAGCACAGATGAGGATTCCCAAGGACCAGCTTTACTAGCTGGATCGGATTAGAGGTCCGCTAGCGGGAGTTTAGGTAAAATCCCGATATCGCTCACTGAGAGTTCGGATCACGATGCTGTTGTCGTTAGGTTGAGTTCCCAGGTCTCGGCTGTTAGATCCTTCCCGAAGCTGTGATGCTTTTCTTCACGCACAACGTGGAAACCTGCCTGTTTGTAAATGTGTCGTGCCGCATGAAGAATGCCCTGAGTCCACAGAGTCATCTTCTGGTACCCTGCCTGGCGCGCGAATCGGAGGCATTCCTCCACTAGCCGCTTGCCAATGCCGAGACCACGCGCTTGCGGTTCAACATGTAGCAACCGCAGCTTTGCGATTTCGTCTGATTCTTTCGCGACGAAAACGGCTCCCACCCGTTCCCCATCCTTTTCCGCAACCCAGGCCCGTTCCCACTTCGGATCGTAGTTCTTGATGAATTTCGCCACAATCTCTGCCGCCAGCGCCTCATATGAGCCATCCCAACCGTATTCCTCGGTATAGAGAATTGCTTGACGATAGACGATCCAGCCCATGTCGCCTGGCTGGTGCATTCGCAGCAAATAAGGAGCTCTTAGTGGTTCCGTTTTATCCCCGAGCAGTCTGCGGACGGTCTCAACTGCTTCAATCAGTCGATTGCGCTCCGTGGGGGAAACCGCTTCGATCATGGCAGCCACGTTATGATTGGAACGCTGGTCAAGCGGTGCAAACGCCCTGCGGCCCTTGGCGGTCAGGGAGAGAAATCTCCGGCGTTCGTCCGTCTTTGACTGCTCCCGCGCCACAAGCTTTCTGCGCTCAAAATCGCGCAAGATGCGGCTCATGTATCCAGCATCCAGCCCAAGCTCCTTGCGGATCTCGGTGGCCGTGGGCTTTTCGCGATGGGCGAGCTCGTACAAGACGCGAGCCTCCGCGAGAGAAAAGGGGCTGCTCGCCATCCCGTCTACCACGCCGATCTTGCGAGTGTAAAACCGGTTAAACGCGCGGAGGGCGCTCACCTGCCCGTCAACGCCAGGTCCCGACATGGAGCACCTCCAATAAAGTTGACAATAGCACACAACTAGTTGCTATTGTCAACTATTTGAGGGACCCTCTCCCTGCGACCCGGCGCGAGGCGAGAACTGGCGCCGCGAAATACAGGCTTATCGTCGATCCGATTCTTTACAGTTTTGAATTTGCCTTTACAGCAATAGTGATCCGGTACCTGTTTATACGTTAACTGTCGCAAAATCGCCATTGCGCTCATTGGCCGCCGAAACGTTCCAAAATCTCCGCATCTGGTAGATTGCGAACCCCCAAGGACCTCGGAGCGGTTCATTCCTCAGCTCGCTTCTTCCAACTCGGTACACGCTAACACACGAATGCCGGCCTGAAACTTGGTTCCTGGTGCCGTTCACGGTCGACCAGCTCCTCACGAACCAGAACGTCAGATGTTGGGTGAAATGAGAATTTGAGCAAAGCGTGAAACGCGGAGATGCCCGCTACTCGGGAAGCCAAGAAAAAGTATCTGGCCTACCAGGAACAAATGTGTCTGGTGAGAAGAACAGGCAAGAGCGACGAGAAAGTGCCACACGGCTGAACAGTAAGATCACATCAGAAAACGGGGCCTCGATGTCGGACCTTTTAAGTGGACGCTTACTAATGTGTCGTTGATGCGCAGAAAAAGCGTTCCAGCCTCCGTCACGCTGAAGGTCTTGCCCGTGCCGATGAAAAAAAGCCCTCCAGGCATGATGCCGACTAGAGCCGCGCCCTTGGTGCCATCAATCGCCAAGAAGCCCTTCCCGCTGAAAGCTCGATTGGAAGACAAAGACACCAATGGAGCGTCGATGTTATCAATGGTTCCAGGGTGCAGTGCCTGAGGAGCGATGCCTCTGGAGGAAACTGATTGGTGCTCGGGGCGTCGCGTTCGCCGTTCGGGCCGACGCCGTGGCTGTGGTGTCAGTATACCAACCCGCAATCACATTCTGATCATCTTCGATTCGGAATGCTAACCTGTCCCTGGTTTTCCCGTCTGAGCCAGAGTGGCTCCTCTGAATTTCTACAGGAGGTGTAAGTTTTCTGTTGTAATCGCAGGGGAGTTCACAGACAACGCCTTGACACAGGGAGGTCCGAAATGAAGCTAGCAACGCCGCTTCTAGTCGCACTGGCACTTCTGGTGGGGGCACCGTCCTACGCACTGCAGTTGAAGCCAGTCACTGCAGATGCTCGACAACCTGATCGCGACGCTATCCGGAACCACATCGACAAGATTTTCCAGGCCTACAGCAACAAGGATGCTCCAACGATCCGCGCGACCCATGCTCTCGCGTGGATCGGCTTCCAGTCCTCTTCGGAGACGGCTATTCACGGAATCGACGCCTATATGAAAGACGTGGATAGTTACCTGAACGGGCCCGTACGACTCGCTGCCTACAAGATGCTCGAGTTCGATGTCATCTTCTATGGCGACGTCGCGCTCGTCCCGTATGTTGCCGACGTAACCTATGCTTTTCCTGGCGGGACGGTTACGCGAAAACTTCGCGTCTTCGACGTCTACGCCAAACTAGACGGTGGCTGGAACCAAGTCGGCTCTGATACACAATTGCACCCGGACTCCATTGCCGCGGCAATGGAAAGTTCCCGGCCGATGAGCCCAGACGAGAAGAAGAGCTTGCTAGCGGCGCGCGAAGCGGTGTGGAAGGCCTGGTTTGCAAACGATGCGCTCCAGCTAACGGAACTGACCCCTCCGGAATTGATCGCCATCGATACCAGTGAAAAATGGGAAACACGCGACGATGAACTCGCTGGTGCCAAAGATTTCGCCGCCAAGGGTGGAAGACTCCTGCGTCTGGAATTTCCTCAAACAGAGATTCAGGCTTACGGTCATACCGCAATCCTCTATACGAAATTCATGCTTGAAACGGAAATGGGGGGTAAGCGAACAACGCTTTCCGGGCGCGCCACGGAAATGTTCGTGCTCCGTCGTGACAAGTGGGTGAATGTCGGATGGCATCTGGATTCCGGCAGTTAGTTACGGCCCGGATTCTCTCAGAGGAAGTCATCACGTATTCAACTGAAATTCTTAGCGTGCCTGACTCGGTTGTCGTGAAGGCACCGAAGCTGCAGTCGGCCCGTTTCTTGGGGTGTAACTGTCGAGAACATGCGTGCTGTTGGCAAAACTCCTTCAGGATTTTGCGACTACCACCCGGTGCTACAGATCGGCCTTTCCCCTGGGAGAGATATGCGGACCCTGGCGCACCATTGACCCATGGTCAAAACGTGTAAACGCCTGGTTTCGTCAGTCATGTGGCTAGTAGAGCTAGAATAATCGCGTGCACATGCGCTGGACAGTGACTGCGCTGATGGTGACCGGAGTGATGTTTGCGCAATCCACACCGCCTCCGTGTCCTGCTAGCCGCCCAGTCGATGACATCATTGCCGAGGTACATAGGGAATCCAAGAAGAGACAACGTAATACCGACCCGCTGCCACGGATCCACTGCAGTTGGGGGTGGTGCATCGACGTGTCAACAACGCCGCCAACTATTCCAGGACCCGCGCCGCCAGTGGATGCGTCGAGTCGCGGTAATGCGACCCCTACCACGGTTCCCGTCGAGACGTGCGGCGACGCGATGAAAATGGCGCTTGAGGCCGCTCACAACGTCGAAGTTGGCGATTACTACTTCAGAGAGAAGAACTATAACGGGTCGTCGTTGCGGTACCAAGATGCACTCGAAGAGAAGCCTGGCGACCTAGCCATTCATGTTCGGTTGGGGCGAGCCTTTGAAAAGCTGAATCAGATTCCGCATGCGATAGAACAATACAAAGCTGCGCAGAAGCTCTCTGGACCAGAGAAGTGGTCCGACGAAGCTAAGTCGGCCCTACAGCGCCTTCAGCATGCTCCCAGTTCATGACTGTTGAAATATCCCAATAGCGCTCACTGACCTCAATTTTGGCGAAGAAAAGGCGCACACTTGTGCTATCGCCTGCTTACAATAGTTAACCCCCGGTTACTCGTGATACGTCCATGAACTCGACTGGAATTGCCTCGGAGCGGGTTCGCAGCGGTATAATCGCGCCCAATCATGCCTCTTGTCTCAGGAACAAAACTGGGGCCTTATGAGATTTTGATACCGCTAGGTGCGGGTGGGATGGGCGAAGTCTATCGCGCACGCGACACCCGTCTCGACCGTCACGTCGCAATTAAGATACTGCCTGAGCATCTGTCATCGAGTGTCGAACTGAAAGCCCGCCTCGAACGCGAGGCCCGCGCGGTTTCCGCTCTCAATCATTCTCACATTTGCCACTTGTACGACATCGGGTCCCAGGATGGCACAGCTTACCTGGTGA
>JBPYDQ010000894.1:0-12521 GCA_051986135.1 Terriglobales bacterium
AGTCCTGAATGCTCACTGCAATACCCCTACGAGCCAGGGAATAATCACCTGCTTGAAGATCACGGGATCGGGCCAAACTTTGGCTTGGCGGCCGAGGTGGCCACCTTCAGGATTGATCCACGCGGTCTTGGGCACGTTGCCTTTCGACAGCAGCAGGTAGAGATCGTCAATCGGAACTTGCGTGTCGAGCACCCCTCCGAGGATGAGCATCGGGCACATCGGCTTGCCGAGCAGGCCAGAGTTCACCAGCGACAGCTTGGAGAACAACTCGGTCATCTCATCAAGGTTCGAAACACCGTCGAGGATCGACATTATCGCCGGCACCTGGTCGAAAAGATACTCGCGGTTACCCTGCAGCTTGTTCATTAGGTAATCGCGCTGAAAAAATTTGTCGACCGGCGGCGACGAGGCGCTGGCACCACGCAGGCGTGTATGCTCGACGATCGCCATCTTCGTGGCCCAGTACGCGCCCCAGCTCACGCCGTGCAGGGCCAGCCGGGTCTTATCAACTTGTGAAAGCGTCTGCGCGTAGTCGATCACCCGCGACAGCATGCGGTCCGCAGTCAGACTGACTTTGATGGGAGCCTGCCCCGTTCCCGGTCCATCGACCGCGAGGAACCCGATTCGGTAAGGCAGAATCGCCGCGAAACTTTCCGACAAATCTTCCTTGCGGCTGTCGAGCCCGTTAACCGCGATGACCAGCGGGACTTGCCCCTTCCGATCTTTGGGCAGACGCAGGTAGCCGGTGATCTCGGATCCCTCGAAAGGTATTTTCACCACCTCGAGCGGCGGGTCGAGGAATTTGGTGTGAGCGAGAAACGCCTGCAACGCCTTCTCGTAGGCCTTCTGTTTTCTGGGCGACGATGGAACCGGCCAGCGGCCGAACGAGTAAACGCGCCACGCCCGAATGTAGTCGGCGTTCGCCCTGGCCGGGTCAGTGGTGGCGAGCGAGTTGCCCTCGTCCGTGTACTTGTCGCCCACCTTGATAAAGGCATCGGCCCACTCGTCCTTGTCCTTAGTGTGAATCGATTCGAAAGCCTCGCTCAGGTCGGCAGGATCCATGCCGATGAGAGGGTACATCCCACTCTGTGCGCGCCGAATGGACTCGCTCTTGATCTGGTCGAGTGTGCGTTCGCCCTGCTCCTGGGCGAAGGACGGCAACACCTGGAGACAACAAAAAAATGGAAGAACGAGTAGGGGCAGAATTGTCATAAGGCCGGATGCTCCTGTAGAGACGTTGCTGGCAACCCCGAACCGGTTCGACGGCCGTCCAATAGTGCACGAACCGCTATCCAGAAATTCATGTACTTAGGCTTTAGCGGTCCAGCGGTCGTACCCAGGTTGCCATTTTCCGCTTCAGTTTCTATATTCTCAAGAGTCTACAATTTTCCACGCAAGAGAGAGAACATGGCGATCGCCAGCATCAATCCAGCCACCGGCCAACTGATCAAATCATTCGACCCGCTCACCGACACCCAAATTGAGGACAAGATTCAACGCGCGGCGGAAGCGTTTTCCGAGTACCGACACGTTCCGTTCGACAAACGTGCTCGCTGGATGAATAAGGCAGCGGAAATCCTGGAATCGGACAAGCAGAAGTTTGCCGAACTGATGACACTCGAAATGGGCAAGCCTTACCAGGCAGCTGTCGACGAAGCGGTCAAGTGCGCCTGGGCCTGTCGTTACTACGCGGGAAATGCCGAGCGCTTCATGGCCGATGAAGTCGTCGAGACTCCCGCCAGCCGCAGTTACGTGCGCTACCAGCCGCTGGGTGTGATCCTCGCCGTCATGCCTTGGAACTTTCCTTTCTGGCAGGTGTTCCGATTTATTGCGCCCGGATTGATGGCGGGAAATGTTGGCCTGCTGAAACACGCATCCAATGTGCCACAGTGCGCTCTGGAAATCGAGCAGGTCGTAGGGCGGGCAGGATTTCCCGATGGCGTGTTTCAGACGCTGCTCATCGGCGCGAATAAAGTCGACGGAGTTTTGAACGATCCCAGAGTGGCTGCTGCTACCCTGACCGGGAGCGAAGGCGCTGGAGTGGAAGTTGGCGTTTCCGCCGCTAAGAGAATCAAAAAAGTTGTGCTCGAGTTGGGTGGTAGCGATCCGTTTATTGTTATGCCCAGTGCAGCCTTTGATGAGGCGGTTTCCACCGCGGTCAAGGCTCGAGTGATCAACAATGGCCAATCCTGCATAGCGGCGAAGCGGTTCATCATTCATGAACAGATTGCCGATCGCTTTGAACGCGAATTCGTGAAGAAGATGGAAGCGTTGCAAATTGGCGATCCCATGAATCCGAGCACCGAGCTTGGCCCGCTGGCCACGCCCTCGGGGGTCGCCGACATCGAACGCGATGTGGAGATGTCCGTTGCCGCAGGTGCAAAGGTTCTAACCGGCGGAAAGCGTCTCACTCGGTCCGGAAACTTCTACGCCCCTACGGTGCTGACCAACATTCCGAAGAATACACCGGCTTATCGTGAGGAACTGTTTGGACCCGTCGCCTGCCTCTTCCGCGTTAAAAATGCAGATGAGGCGATTCAAATCGCCAACGACACTCGTTTCGGACTCGGGGCCAGCGCCTGGACCAACGATCCCGGCGAGCGCGAACAATTCATCAATGACCTGGAAGCGGGCATGGTCTTCATCAATAAGATGGTGGCCTCCGATCCGCGCATCCCGTTTGGTGGCGTAAAGCAATCAGGTCACGGACGCGAGCTGGGGATTCACGGTATCCGGGAGTTCACCAACATCAAGACCGTGTGGGTGCAGGAAGTGGCACAAAGGGCGTCGACGGGCAGCAAATCAGAGTAGATGGGAGAGGGAATTGTGAAGTGAGATGGGTTGTGGTATGGTGATCATACCACTTAACCATCTTATGTCAGTGCCACCCGCGTCCACTGCGTTGTATAGTAGCTGCGACAAAAGCTCTCACCTTACGGCTCGGGGAGAAAATTTCCGTGTATAAAACCGTTCGAACCTCTCGTCTGTACGAACAAATTGTTCAACAGATTGAAGAGTCGGTTCTCAAAGGCGCTCTGAAACCGGGCGACCAGCTCCCCGCTGAGCGGGAATTGGCCGAACGCTTTGGAGTCAGCCGCACCGCCGTCCGTGAAGCCGTGAAGGCCCTGCGGGAAAAAGGACTGGTCGAAGCCTATTCGGGACGCGGAACATTCATCACAAATGGCACGTCGCAAGCGATTCGACAGTCGCTCGACCTGATGACGAGAATTGGACCTGACGGTTCGACACGCCTCGCCGAAGTACGCGCCATCCTGGAACCGGAGATTGCCGCCCTCGCCGCGAGCCGTGCCGAGGAGCAACATCTCGCGACCATGCGCGAAGCTGTTGCTGTCATGGATCGTGCTATCGGTGATGCCGATGCCTTCATCGAGGCCGATCTCGACTTTCACTTGTCACTGGCTGAGGCCGCCGCCAATCCTGTCATTCTGTCGCTTATAGATTCCATCGTTGGTCTCTTGCGGGAGCAAAGGCTCCGCATCTTCTATGTCGACCGCGGCCCTCAGCGCGGACAGTTCCATCACAAACGAATTTTGGAAGCCGTCGAACAGCGCGACGCGGATAGGGCGCGCGCAGCCATGCGCGACCACCTGAAGCAGATTCGCGAAGATTCGCAAAAGGCAGCAGAACTGACCACCGCTTCATAGTTCGGAGAACCACGGAATGGCAAATCTCGGGTTTGTTGGGCTCGGCGTTATGGGCGGCCAGATGGTGAATCGCCTGCTCAGCAAGGGTCACACGGTGACCGGCTACAACCGTACTCGTGCGAAAGCCGAGTGGCTGATCGAGCGCGGAATGAAATGGGCGGATTCTCCGAAGTCGGTTGCGCAAGCTGCCGATGTCACATTCGCCATGGTCGCAAATTCCGCAGCCATCACTGCCGTCACGGATGGGCCGAGCGGACTAGTCGCGGGCTTAGGCAAAGGAAAGATCTTCGTCGACATGAGCACGGTGAGTCCAAGTGTGAGCCGCGGCTTGGCCGCCAGAGTGCGTGACCAAGGCTCGGACATGGTGGACTCTCCCGTGTCGGGTAGTGTAATCACCCTGCAGGAGGGCAAGCTTTCCGTAATGGTGGGCGGGCACAAGGACACCTTCGAGCGGGTCAAACCGATTCTGCTGGACATCGGGCCCAAGGTGACCTACGTAGGCGACAACGGTCTGGCGCTGGCCATGAAGATAGCCGTCAATCTCAGCCTGGCGGTTCAAATGCTGGCATTCTCCGAAGGTGTTTTGCTTGCGGAGAAAAGCGGCATCCCTCGGGCAACGGCGGTCGATGTGTTGACCCATAGTGCTGCCGCGTCGCCCATGATTCAGTATCGTGGGCCGTTCGTTCTGGGACAGCCTGAAGAGGCTTGGTTCGACGTCAACATGATGCAGAAAGATCTGCTGCTGGCCCTCGAATTAGGGCGTCAGCTGAACGTTCCCATGCCCACTGCGTCGCTGAGTAACGAATTTCTGACGGCGGCGCGCGCCATGGGCATGGAAAAACAGGACTTCGCGGTCGTATTTGATGTTCTTGCGCGGATGTCAGGGCTGGCAAAAACCGGAGCGAAGCAATGAGCACGGCGGCGCACTCGGAAGTGGGAGCGAATGTTCAAGTCGAACGCTGGCTGCGCATGTACCGGCAGATGGTCAGCATCCGGGCGTTCGAAGAGCGGGTCAACGACCTGTACACACGGGCGCTCATGCCGGGGCTGGCTCATCTGTACATTGGCGAGGAAGCGGTCGCGGTTGGCGTGTGCGAGGCCTTGCAGCGAGAGGATTACATCACCAGCACCCATCGTGGACACGGGCATTGCCTTGCCAAAGGAGCGCAGCCGGATCGCATGTTCGCAGAACTTCTGGGCAAAGAAGCCGGCTACTGTCGCGGCAAAGGTGGCTCGATGCACATTGCCGATCCCTCCACCGGCAATCTGGGAGCCAATGCGATTGTTGCAGGAAGCGTGGCCATTGCCACAGGTGCGGCTCTTTCCGCAAAACGTTTAGGCAACGGACGAGTCGCGGTGTGTTTCTTCGGTGAGGGCGCGCTCGGTCAGGGACTTCTCTACGAGGTGATGAACCTCGCGCAACTGTGGAAGCTTCCGGTGATCTACGTTTGCGAAAATAACCTGTACACCGAGTACACACACTATAGTGAGACCACTGCCGGAGATATTCCCTCGCGCGCCGCCGCATTCGGTATCCGGGCGGAAACGGTTGATGGTCAAGAAGCGCCTGCTGTCTATGCCGCGGCCGACTCTCTTGTCCGGCGCGCCCGTTGCGGGGAAGGTCCCGCCTTCCTGCTCTGCAATACTTACCGCTACCACGGCCACCACGTGGGCGACCTCAGCCGCGAGTATTACCGCTCCCAGCAAGAAGAGCAGCACTGGAAGATGGAGCGCGATCCGCTGAAGCTTCTTAGTTCCAGGCTGTTAAAAGAATGCGCCGTCGAGAATCGAATCCTGGCCGCGATGGTTTCAGAAGTGAGTTCTGAGATGGATGCTGCCGTAAGATTTGCTATCGCCGCCCCTTATCCCAAAACGGACCAAGTAGACCAGGACGTCTATGCCTGAGCGCGAGCTTACTTTTGCGCAGGCCATTCGCGAGGCGCTGGCGGAGGAGATGCGGCGCGATCCCACAGTCTGCATCTTTGGTGAAGATGTTGCCGAGGCCGGCACTCCGTTCAAAGTGCTGTCGGGACTGGTCGAGGAATTTGGCGGGGAGCGCGTTACGGATACTCCTATTTCCGAAGCGGGCTTCACTGGCATCGGAGTTGGTGCCGCTATGACTGGACTGCGCCCGGTGGTGGACATTATGTTCGGCGACTTCATCACCCTCACTATGGACCAAATGGCCAATCAGGCTGCCAAGGTCCATTACATGTCGGGCGGAAAATGGAGGGTCCCGATGGTAATGCGGACCACGCTGGGGGCGACAAGGCGATCGGCGGCCCAGCACTCGCAGTCTCTGCACGCTTGGTTTAGTCATGTTCCGGGGCTCAAGGTGGTGTTGCCTTCCACACCGCGTGACGCGAAGGGACTTCTCAAAAGCGCGATCCGAGATGACAATCCCGTCGTCTTCTTTGAAGACAAGATGATGTACAAGATGAAAGGCCCGGTTCCCGGGGAGGAGTACACGATTCCGTTCGGAGTAGCCGATATTAAGCGCGCTGGAGACGATATTACTATCGTCGCTACCAGCAGCATGGTGCAAGTAGCGCTGGGAGCCGCGAGCTTGCTGGAGCAGGTGGGAATCGGCGCGGAGGTTATCGATCCGCGTACCACTTGGCCACTGGATGAGAAAACTCTGCTTGAGTCGGTTACCAAGACCGGCCGCGCCATCGTTGTAGACGAAGGTTACGGGCGCTATGGGACAACAGGAGAGATCGCCGCCGTCATTGCGGAGGGTGCCTTCTACAATTTGGACGCACCCGTGAAGCGCCTGGGAGCGATGCACGTTCCGATTCCCTTCTCTCCTCCGCTGGAGGATGCAACAGTCCCAACGGAGAAAGCAGTTTTTGACGTAGCGCGAGAACTCTGCGGCTGAGAAGGGCGGGCCAGGACACGGCGCCCGACACAGAGTGGTCATCCCTGAGCGAAGAGGAAGGGAATCTGAATTTTCTCTTTGTAACAGGCAAGGAGGCTAGCTATGACACTGCCGACTTACGGAACCATGGGGGTGGACTGGGAAAATCGCGTGGATTTCGATCGCCTGCGTCGCGAGCGCTTGCAGCGCGCCAAGGATCTGCTGTCTAAATCTGAGTGCGGTTCCCTCCTCTGCTTCGACATGAACAATGTGCGTTATCTCACCGCAACGCACATTGGCACCTGGGCCCAGGATAAGGCCAATCGCTTCACCTTACTGCCGCAAAACGATGAACCGATTTTGTGGGACTTCGGATCCGCTGCCAAACATCATCAGCTGCACTGCCCATGGCTGGGTGAGCGCTCGCGCCCCGGCATCTCGATGTTGCGCGGGGCAATGTCCCCCGACATGGGTCGCGCCGAAGACGTCGCGCAGAAGATTCGCATCGAGCTGGAGCTGCGTGGATTACACAAGGAACCGGTTGGCATCGACATCATTGAGCCGCCGGTGTTGTTTGCCTTGGAAAAAGAAGGCCTCAAAATCGTCGACGGGCAGCAGATCATGTCCGATGCGCGCGTGATCAAGACCGAGGACGAGATCACGTTACTCAACACTTCCGCGATGATGGTAGACGCGGCCTACGACGAACTTTATCGCGCCATGAAGCCCGGCCTTCGCGAGAATGAGGCTGTGGGCCTGGTGAGCAAAGTTCTTTACGACTTGGGATCGGAATACGTCGAGGCAGTAAATGCCATCTCCGGCGAGCGCTGCAATCCTCATCCTCACGTGTTTTCCGATCGCGTGCTGCGTCCGGGCGATCCCGTGTACTACGACATTCTCCATTCTTACATGGGCTACAGAACCTGTTATTACCGCTGCTTCACGGTGGGCTATGCCACGCACCCGATGGTCGATGCCTATAAGCGATGTCGCGAGTACCTCGATGCCGCCATTGAGCTAGTTCGCCCCGGGCGTACAACGGCAGAGATTGCCTCGGTTTGGCCCAAGGCGCAGGAGTTCGGGTTCCCCGACGAGGAAGCGTGTTTCGCTCTGCAGTATGGTCATGGTGTGGGACTTGCTATCTGGGAAAAGCCGGTCATCAGTCGACTGGTCTCTTTTGATCATCCTTGCGAAATCAAGCCAGGCATGGTGTTTGCGCTGGAGACGTTCTGGCCTTCAAGCGATGGATGGAGCGCTGCGCGAATCGAAGAAGAGATCGTCGTGACAGCGACGGGTCACGAGGTGATCACTCGCTTTCCGGCGGAAGAACTCCTAGTGGCTGGCGCACATTATTTCACGGTAAACGGACAACTGCCCAGCATACGAGAAACCGAGAAGGAACCCAGCATCCGAGTTCGCAAGATGGTGGAAGCGGCCTCAAAAACCGAGCGTGTGGAAGTTGGGGACTGACAACATTTCCTTATTTTGTGTTTGGAATTCCGTAATTTACAGCTCGTGAGCCATTATTACGGGCCGCCGGATTACAAAATTACCCGATTACAGATTACAAAAAATTCATTCAATTACAAATTTCTATGGCGATCAGCGTAGTCATGCCAGCCCTTGAGATGGCCCAGGAAACTGGCAAGCTTCTGGCCTGGCGCAAAAAAGAGGGCGAGAGCGTAAGCAAGGGCGAAATTCTTCTCGAGATCGAGACCGACAAGGCGGTGATGGAGATTGAGGCGCCGGGTGACGGCTTTCTTGCTGGAATAAAAGCCGAGCCGGGAACCGAGATACCCGTCGGCCAAACTATGGCCTGGATCGTGGGCCCCGGAGAAACTCCTCCTGCGACTGCCGCTGCCGCCGAGTCAGGAAGACAACTGAGGAGCGAGGTACCAGCCAGTGGGTTCACAGCCACCGCGGCTATTCGAACCGCGCCCGCAGGCGCCCGGCTTTCTCCGAAAGCCCGCCGCCTTGTGCGCGAACACGGCGTTGACATCGCTTCCCTTCGCGGCTCCGGGCCGGGCGGGGCTATCGTCGAGAAAGATGTGCTGGCGGCAGTTAAATCTCGCTCCGCGCCTGTGCTGCCGCGTGCTCAGGTAACTCTGAGCACGGTCGCGAAACTCATGGCCGAGCGCACCAGCCAAAGCTGGACCACGATTCCCCACTTTTCTCTGGTCCGCGATGTGGATGTGGGGGCTATGGTTCAAGTACGCGAGGCGCTGTTGTCAGATCTCGAGAAGATGCGTGGCGTTCGGCCAAGCCACACCGATCTGCTGGTGTTCCTGGTAGCCAGAGCGTTAACCACACACCCACTTCTCAATGCGAGCTGGACAGGTGCCGACATACGCCACAACCCAGATATAAACATCGCGCTGGCTATTGCTGTAGAAGACGGGGTGGTTGCGGGGGTGATTCCGAACGCCGACAAACTCGCTTTGGGCGATCTGGTCCTTCAACGGCGCGATTTGGCTGAACGGGCGCGCGCGGGAAAACTTCGGCCAGCTCATGTGAGCAATGGCACTTTTACGATTAGTAATCTCGGCATGTACAACATTGATGCCTTCCACGCCATCATTACTCCACCTCAGGCGGCGATCTTAGCGGTTGGCAGAATAGCGGATCGGGTTGTCCCGGTGAACCGCCAACCCGCGATTCGGCCAATCATGACAATAACTTTATCGTGTGATCACCGGGTCGTTGACGGGGCCAAGGCTGCCCTGTTTTTGCAGGATCTCGCCGACCTCATGCATGATCCGAAAGCGCTAGTCGCGCAGACGGATCGATAATTAGGATTCGGACCCGCCAGCAGCGGCACCAGCGTCACTCATGCACGCCGAATACACTCGGAACCTATCGCGATAAGTGGCGCTTGCCTGCTTTCCGCCGAGTCCGCCCGAGAATTGCGCCCCCAGCGAGCACAGAACGGGATGTAAAGGTCCCTTATCCCGATCGCCACCTCGGAAAAGGTGTCTCCTGGCAGTAGACCGGGAGCCCTCGGGATTCGGGTTGACTCAATCTCGCCGGAGACGGCCTCTACTACTCCACGAAAATTAGTCAATGCCCTTTTTCGGCACTTTATGTTTCATCGAGCCCCTGGCGCCAAAGCATCGAGCCGCCTTTCCATATCGGTTTTATCGTCCGTTGAGTTCTTGCTTGCTTCAGCGGCAGTCCTGAGGGAGGCGAAGGTGTGCCGGATTTTTCTGCGAGCTGGCGTCCTCGACCCACAAGCCGTATGCCAGCGTCAAAACAAATACTAGGAAAACAGGGAGGTATCGGGTTATTCTGCTCGTGACCGTCATGCCAATACCTTCTTATGTTGCGCAATCGATCGATATGGGAGATATCTGGCATGCGAGATCCCAACCGGCTAATGAGAGCTTCCCGGGGGTAGAGTCCGTACGCCCGTTGATGAGGAACCTCAAATCGCTTCGGGTTGAAGTTGCTGGTTAGCGACGGATCTTACTAATCTTGTGTTCGACCAGGCCTCTTCATTGCATGCTGTCCCTGCCTCACGCCACCCGCATCGCCACTCTCTGGTTGCTCGTGGCATCATTCATGCTGTTCTGGCTAGCAGCATGGGCTAAGAAGACGGACAAAGCGGCCCCGGCGGCGCGCTGGCGGGAAGGTGATCCGCAATGCACGCTTCTCAAAGGCGACGACGGTCTATATCACTACTCGCTGGAATACGAGACCGAAAAGATCACTTTGACGGTCGATACGCAAGAGTTGCAAAAGACCCGTCGTACCCTGAACCATGTCTTTCGTGTTTTATTAACCTTCCGGAACACCGGCACCATTCCGCTTGAAATCGGCCCGGAGAAAATCACGCTGGAATTGGTGGATCACTTCCACGTCCGTATGGGCAGCCTGGATGCGGACGATTTTTCCTACCGCATTCAGGACGATTCCGACGAATTAATTCATCAGAGCGAGCGGGAACTGAAAACGCACCCCGAGCGGAGGGAGCTAATCGAAGCTAAGCTTAAAGAGCATGAGAAACTGGTTACCGAATGGCTCGAATACCTGAGTACCAAGGCCTTGCAGGACGTTACTCTAGACACGGGGCGGCGGGAGATTACAGGCATGGTCTTCTTTAATACCAAGACCAGGTGGAAAGGGGATTGGAAAAAAGAGGAAAATTTTATTCTTCGTATTCCAGGAGAAAAAGTAGTTTTCGAATTCCCATTTACACTCCCGCCTGCTGGAGAAGCACCATCTCTGCGGGTGAGGCCAACCGAATAAGGGTGGCTTAGACCGCTATCCGGTTGGGATTGCTTGGCTGCCGGGCATCGCGCAGCAAGAGATCGCGTAAGGAAATCAAGCCCTTCAGCCGCTTGCCCTCGCAGACCGGCAGGTGACGGAAACCGAACTCCTTCATCAAGAACAGACAATCCTCTATGCTTTCGTTCGGGCCGACCGATCTGGGATTTACAGTCATGACTTCCGAGACGCGCGTTTGCCCCGGCAAACGCCCGACGGCAACTACCCGGTTCATCACATCGCGTTCCGAAAAAATACCGGCAAGTTCGCCATTGCGCAGCACGGGTAAGGCGCCGATGCTGTGTTCCATCATGAAACGCGCCGCTTCCAGAACCGTGCTTTCGGCGTCGATCGAATAGACTCGGCGATCTTTGATGATGTCATTGATGGTTGCCATGACACTTCCTTTCAGCAACTGCGGATACAGTGTGCTCCAGGACCAATCGCGGCGCGGCGCGGGCAATACTGTAGCACAGGAAACTAGCCTCTGGTAAAAGGAGCTTACTTAGAAGCGGAAAGTTGGCCCGAATGTCACCCTGATATTGTTGTAGCGGTGTCCATGATCGAAGTACAGATCATCTCCGCCATCGAGTCTTAATCCCCACCGCTCGAAAGAATACTGCAAGCCGCCACCTGGATAGAGAAGAAAGTCGGTACCCCCGTTGGTCGCGGGACTCAGAGGATTGGTGAATCCCTGCGGAATACCCGTAGTGGAAGCGGTAAAGTCGATGAAGCCCGCCTTTACCGTCGCAAACAGGTGCAGGTTGTTTCTGAGTTTCTTGCTAAATTTGGCGCCCCCCAAACCGCGTGCTACCCGCAGGTGTGTAGTTAGGTTTTCGGTTACAAATCCATTGGTCCATGAAGAAGTAAAAGTCTGGGTGAAGTCGTAACTCGCCTCGGCCTCGAGACTGAACCATGATTCGGGGAGCAGAGTAATGCGCGCGCCGGCTCCCGGCATATTCAGGGCTGGGCTTGTCCGGCTTAAACGAAAAACCTCAGCAAATGCACCAATTTCGGTATGGTATTCGGGCGCGGACGCCTGCGCCAGCGCGCAGCGGACGGCAATGGATATTATAAACGCAGAATAGATTGCGAAGCGCTTGATCATCGTTCGGTTTTTTCTCCGTTTATTACCGGATCGGACTCGACACCAGGACCCGGAACTACAGGATTCGATGCTATCCTAAGTGCCTGCAGTTGGGCGAATTCGGCGGCGTTGTTATTCCGCACGCTCAATTTACCCAGGGATTGCTAGGCAGTGCCCCCACACGCCTAAGCAGCACAGAAGTTTGCATATCCCGGTGCCACGCTTACGATCTCGAGCGATGGCACGAGCGGAATTGTGTGGGTGCTACAATTCCGCAGATTTCAGCGGCACACCCGACGGTGAAGTAAACACGCCAGGTCCGGCCGTGCTCCACGCTTATCGTGCCGATAATCTTGGGGACGAGCTCTATAAAAGTGCACAAGCCGATTCACGCGACACGCGACGCACCGCAATCAAGTTCACAACGCCGACGGTCGTCAATGGACACGTTTACGTTGGCGGTGCGGGTGCATTGACAGTTTACGGAGTAATCCCATTACCCGCTGAATCGCGCGGAGCTGACGGCGATCTGGTCGGTATCTGCTCGGTCAAGCCAATCGACGATGTTGGCGGTTCTTTCTTCTGCCTCCGGCTGGCGGAAATCTCTCGCGGAGGCTACGTATGCTCCATTCCTCTTGACAGTTTGTGC
>JBPYDQ010000895.1:0-8897 GCA_051986135.1 Terriglobales bacterium
GGGGCGACGCCGACTGCGGCCCGTGCTGGCGAGTGAAACTTTCCTTGCAAAGTAGTTGCGCAAACGTGGGTGCTCGGCCTAGGATTCACGTCGGCAGGATCGAGCTATGACCTCGCACACCATTTCGCGCCGAACTTTTCTCGCCTTCTCCGCAACTTTGCCATTCGCGCTGAGGGCTGGCGCAGCCTCGCCCATCCCGGTGGGGCTCGAGCTTTACTCCGTCCGCAAGGAATTGCAGCGCGACCAGCAAGCCACCGTGCGCGCGGTGGCCAAGATGGGCTACCAATGTGTGGAGTTTTACGCGCCCTATTTCCAGTGGTCCGAAGACGAAACCAAGCAAATGCGCAAGTTGCTCGACGACCTTGGCATCCGCTGCTTTTCGACGCATAACGACAGCTCTTCCATGAACGCGGAAAACATCGCGCGGGCTCGGGACAAAAACCTCATCCTCGGCTGCAAGTACGTGGTGATGGCGTCGTCTAAACCCGGCCCCGGGCTCGACGGCTGGAAAATCGTCGCCGACGCGCTGAATTTCGCCGACGAGCAATTGGAAAAATCTGGATTGCACGCGGGCTATCACAATCACGAACCCGAGTTCACGCCGGTGGATGGCGGGCGGCCTATGGAAGTTCTCGCGAAAAACACCAAGCCTTCCGTCATGCTCCAGCTTGACGTCGGCACGTGCCTCAAAGCCGGCGCTGACCCCGTGGCTTGGATTCGCGCGAACCCTGGCCGCATTCGCTCCCTGCATTGCAAGGATTGGTCGCCCGACCCTGCCAAGGGTTACTCGGTCTTGTTTGGCGAAGGTGCTGCCGACTGGAAAGCTATTCTTGCCGCCGCGGAAAGCGTTGGCGGCGCCGAATACTATCTTATCGAGCAAGAAGGCAGTCGCTTCTCCGAACTCGAAACCGCCGAGCGCTGCCTCGAGACTTTTCGCTCCGTCCACCCTCAGTGACCGAGACAAAACACTCAGGTCATCTCGTAGCGCTGCCATCCCGCCGGCTTTACGTCGCTTGCTCGAGTAGTCTCCATGCGTCGACTCGAGTGTCGCGAGGGGAAATCCGTTTCAGGTCTCAAGACCGTGCGCCCTGCGCCAGTCATTCCGAGGGGCGCGGCGACCAGGAATCTCTCGTCAATAGGCGTGATGCTCCTCATGATCGTTTCGCCTTCTCGTGAATTCCGACCTTCACCTCCGACGTCGAACCTGCGTCTTAATAATCCCTAATAATCGTTGACATCGGAATTTTTCATACACTATACTCGCCGGCCAATCAGTAGTTAACCGATTTAGCTGATGGTGCTAGGCCATTTCGAGATTCTTTTGTGGGGTGAAGGAGCAACTCATGAGCCTATCCAAATGCTTGATCCGGTTCGTTGTGTGTTCCGTCTGTGTCCTCTTCCTAGTGGCGTCTGCTCACGCCCAGTTTAAAGCCAGCATTCAAGGAACCGTTTTGGACCCTCAAGGAAATGCTGTAATCGGAGCGAAAGTAACCGCCACCAACCAGGCTACCGGCGTACGCCGCGATACCGTCACCAGCGCTGAAGGTTTTTACCGGGTCGGAGAGTTGCCGCCGGGCATATACACCGTCACTGTCGAAGTGGCTGGCTTTAAAACGTCGACTTCCAAGGATATAACCGTAGACGCAGAAATGCCGCGCGGTCTTAACGTAACCATGGAGGTCGGTGGCATTACCGAGCAAGTGACCGTCACGGCAGGAGCGGAAGGCTCTCTTCAGACCGAGGACGCGAACATCACCTCCACGATAACGAACCGGGCAATCGAGAGCATGCCGGTCTTTGGTCGCGACCCGTACGAACTACTCCGACTTACGCCTGGCATCGCGGGGGACGGATCCAGGAACGGGTCGGGCCTTTCCGTAGGCTTCCCAAATGGGCATGGTGCGAACAGCGGCGGTGGGTCTGGGGGAACGGGCGGGTCAAATACAGCGATTTTCCAGACGGAGAATCAGCAGCCGATTAGCGCAAACGGCCAGCGTGTTACTTCCAACGATTACCTTGTCGATGGCGTGAGTGTAAACAGCCTGCAGTGGGGTGGCGCAGCTACAATTACCCCAAGCATCGATGCTGTCCAAGAAATAACCGTGCTGGCGGTCGACTATGATGCAACCGACGGCAGAAGCTCCGGAGCACACATCAAAGCCGTCACGAAATCGGGCACTAACCAATTTCACGGCGGAGGGTTCTTCCAATATCAGACCCCCGGCCTGAACGCCTTTAACAAATTCAATGGTTTCAATGCGAGTGCGGGCACTCGCGATCCTGTAGTCCGCGACCAGAATGCCTTCCGCCAGTTCGGCGGAGATCTAGGGGGGCCAGTCGTCAAAGACAAGCTGTTCTTTTTCTTTAACTACGAAGGACTGCGCGATAATAGCGTCACGTTCCAAAACGGCTGGGTCGACCTTCCAGGATTTGACAGTCTTGTGCTGGGTGCCCGCCCAGGCACCGCCGTTGCGACGATTCTGAGTTCTGCGGGCCTCGCACCACGCGTCTCCCAAGTTCTTCCGACAACCTGCGCCACCTTCCCGTCCGGTACTTGCCAAGTTGTCGGACCCAATCAGATCAATATCGGGTCCCCGGGGGGAACTTACGGCACCTACATAAATTCGTTTGGATCAGCTAGCAACCCGGCCAACCACGTCGGCGGCGGATTAACGCAAACTCCGGAATTCTCGTTCGCCCAGATCGTCCTGCCACAAACGCAAAGCGGTGACCAGTATTTCGCGCGTGGCGATTACGTGCGAGGGCGCAATACATTCTCTGTTGCCACTTTTTTGACGTATTCCAGCCTCTTCAATGCGCAAGGCCAGGCGCAAGGGCGTCCCCTGTCCGACGTGAACTCCAAGCGCTTCAGCCCCTCCGGCTTTCTTTCGTGGACGACGACCATTTCACCAACTTTGACAAACGAGGCGCGTTTTAACTTCACGCGGTTTGGCTTCAACCAGCTAACTTCCAACCCGCAGACTAACTACGCAATCCCTTTCGTGGAAGTTCAAAACGCCTTCCCGGGTTTTGGGGACCGCATCCGCTATGGGTCACCACAGGGATCCGGCAGCCCCGGCATTTTCGCGGAAAACACCTTTGCCTATCGCGACATGGTCTCCAAGGTCCACGGTCAGCATGTGTTCCGCTTCGGTGCGGAGGGAGCGCGCGAGCAGGACAATGACAACACGGACATTGGCGCGGCACGTCCCGACATTGTATTCCAAGGACCATGGAATTTTGCTAATGGCACGCCTATTTTTGAGCAAATTGTCGTGGATCCGCTTACCGGTGGTGCTCCCCAAACAGCGCGCTACTACCGCACCACCGATTACGGCTTTTTCTTCCAGGATGATTGGAAATTCCGCCCCAACCTTACGTTCAACCTCGGGCTGCGCTACGAATACTTCACTCCGCCGACTGAGGCGCGTGGCCATCTCGCGAACATCATCCCCGCGCCGGGTCCGAACGGATTGCTGAACGCTGTGGGCGTTAATCCCGACCACATGTGGGAGTCTTCCAAGCGCAACGTTGGACCACGGTTAGGGTTTGCTTGGAGCCCGAAGTCCCTGCCCGCTCTTGGCAAGGATCTCAACAACCGCCTGGTGATTCGCGGAGGCTTTGGCATTGCGTTCGACCGCTTTGACGATATTGCATTCATTAACACCCGTAATAACCCTCCCTTCGAGGGAAGCTACGGTCTGTGTTGTGGCACGGCTGGGCCTCCGGGCGACGGCTTTGGAACACCCTTTGACAACGGCCAGATCACTTTTGCGACCGCCAACGCCAACTCGCCCCTGGCCTATCCAGCCAATCCCGCCCTAGCCACAAGCATCAATCCGGCCACGAATCTGCCCAACATTCTTCCGGGGCAGGGAGCTCCGGATGTTTACGCGGCCCTGACCGCCAACCTCAGCGGGGCAGAAACCTCCCTCATGCCAAGCCCATACGTCTACCTATACTCCATGCAGATTCAATATGGATTTCCGAGAAACTGGTTCGCGACCCTCGGTTATCAGGGCAGTAGCAGCCACAAACTGTTGCGAATCAAAGACCTCAAGTATTTCTATCAGACTCAGAACCCGGACGTGAACAACGTCTTTACCTTCACACCCGACACGAACGCGAACTTCAATTCTTTGAATGCGGGATTGCAGCACCGTTTCGCTGGCGGATTCTCAGTGGACACCCTGTACACCTACAGCAAGTCATTGGATGAATTGTCTTTTGAAGGACCCGGCTTCGTGACGAACCAGACCTACCCGATCGATTTGTCCAAGGAATATGGGCCCTCTGACTACGATATGACCCACAATTTACGCGTAGCGGGTATTTGGGAACTGCCGATTTTCCGCGACCGGCATAATCTTATGGGAGATGTCGTCGGGGGTTGGCAGTTCTCTGGCGACTTCCAATTCCACTCGGGGTTTCCTTGGACTCCGGTAGCTAGCAATACATGCCCGGTCATCGGTACCAACGGACTCTGCCCAATTCGGCCCATCGGCTACAGCGGCGGTGCAGGTACGAGCCAGTCCACCGACTCATTTCTTGCTCCAGCGACCTCGAACTTCCCCAACGGCGCGACGAGCTATTTCGCCCTAGCGACGTCAACTCAGCCAAACGTGATTCCCCTGCCCGGAATAGGCCGCAATTCATTCCGCGGACCGAGGTTTAGCCAGTTCGACCTTAGCTTAGCCAAACAATTCGGATTGCCGACCATGCCCTTCTTCGGAGAAGGCGCCAAGATACAGCTTCGTATGGACGCCATTAATGCCTTCAACAAGCTCAACCTACAGCCGTTCGTCTTCGGTAGCTCCTCGACGACTGTCAGTTTTGGCAATAACAGCGGCGTTCCGGTACCCAACCCGCAATTTGGAATCGCCACTGGTGGGCTGGCGGGCCGAGTCCTTCAATTACAGGCCCGGTTCGTCTTCTAGTTCAGATCGGCCTCACACAAGGAGATCGAGCCGCGCCGTGGTGTCGACACCCGCGTCCCTTTCGGTCCCAAAATTTCTGGAACAAGAAGCCATGCTCACTTGCCGCAGAGAAAGCGCCACGAAAGCGAGAGAAGCATGCTTCTGACAGGCTGGCAAGTGTTATTAGCGGAGAAGCCAGCAGGCTCGTCCCGCAGATGCGTAGCACTTCCCTTCTGCTTGTGTAGTATGAGTCTCCGCGCTGGCGTATACCTCAGCGAAATCTTAGGTAAATGGGTTTGGACCCTCGCATGTCTCACTCGCGCGCCCAATCCTTTCTCCCCTCGTAACCTACCGGTCAGCAGGATTTCTTCTATCCATTTACATTAGTCGGCTCGGATGAAACTGACCTGGATCAATTAGCTTTGCGTAGCGGATATCACCTACGTTCGGCCGAAGGCGGAATTTGGCGACTTTGCTGTGATCTTGGACCGCTCTCTCGCAAAGTGGCACGCTGCGCGCCGGATGGTACGTTAGCGATGCGGCTCACTGTCGAAGCGCTGGAGCAAGCCGTCGAGCGCGGAATACCGCATGATTCCTGACAGGACTCGCACGCAGCCCCCTCCCGAAACCCCTTCTCCCGCCAGGAGATACGAGACATTCTTACAAAAAGCGGAAACGGTATCCCCCAAATTATGCCATCCGAGGGGTTCACTGATGCATCGAAACTGTGCCCCTAGTAGTCGTTAGGCATCGGAATTTTTCATGCCTTACACCCGCCGACTACTCCGTAGTCAACCGATTTAGCTGATGGTGCTAGGCCATTTCGAGATTCTTTGTGGGCGAAGGAGCGACTCATGAGCCTGTCCAAATTCTCGACCCAGGTTGTTGTGTTTTCCGCCTGCGCGGTAGTCTTCGTCTCAGCCGCCAACGCGCAATACCGCGCGTCCATCCAAGGCGTCGTGACGGACCCGCTAGGAGCAGTCATAGAGGGGGCGACCTTAACGCTAACGAACCTGCAAACGAACCAAACGCTCACTGCCACGACCAACGCGAGTGGCGTCTACAACTTTAGCGCCCTTCCTCCAAGCCAGTTCTCGTTGACGGTGGAGAAGTCCGGGTTCAAGAGAAAGGTGTTGGACCATGTGGGAGTTATTGCAGAGCAGTCCAACGCTTTGAATATTCAGCTTGAAGTTGGCGAGGTGACGCAAAGCATCACAGTTAGCGGCGACTCCACTCCACTCATCGACACGGAGACCGCCTCTCTGAATGGGACCATCTCTGCCAACCAAATTCAGCGCATGCCGTCGTTCGGACGGGACGTTTTGAAGCTCGCGCAGCTGGCTCCCGGCTCATTCGGTGATGGCTCCCAGGGCGGAGGCGGCACCAACAACTACAACCTCCCCGGCACCCAGACCGGCGGAGGGGCTTCGGGCGGGGCCGACGGGATCTTCAAAACGGAAAACGGTGCGCAGGTGATTGCCAGCGGTCAGCAGACGGAGACCAACGGCATTTCCATTGACGGCATTAGCACGACCAGCGCCGTGTGGGGCGGTTCAACGATTATTACGCCGTCCCAAGATTCCATTGACAGCGTCAAGGTCGTCTCCAATAGCTACGATGCCGAGGATGGCCGCTTCGCCGGCGCCCAGATTCAGATTATTTCCAAGAGCGGTACCAACAACTTCCACGGAAGCCTCTTTTTTACGACCCACCAACCGAACCTAAACGCCTATCAGCGATTCAACGGCGCGGGTCTTGCCGTCACGCGAGACAACAACAAGTTCCAGCAGTTTGGCGGAAGCGTGGGTGGCCCGATCTGGAAAAACAAGTATTTTGCGTTCTTCACCTACGAGGGCCAGCGCCAGCCCTTCTCTCCCATACAAGGCAACGGCTGGTTCGACACCCCGGCTTTTGCCGCTTTGGCACCATCGGGAAGCATCGCTGCGAAGTATCTCTCCTTCCCCGGCAACGGCGTGGTTGGTACGCTCAACCCCAACGCCACTTGTGCGACTGCCGGGTTGACCGAAGGAGTGAACTGCAGAACGATTCCTGGCCAGGGCGTGAATCTCGGCACACCCTTGACCTCAGCTCTGGGGACGCAGGATCCAGGTTGGACGCAACCGAGCAACCCCGGCACGGGCGGAAACGGCAGCGGCGGTCCCGAGAACCTCGGTACCGTAGCGGACATCGCGAACTACACCACCATCAACCCCACGCAATTTACCGCGAATCAGTATAGTGGCCGCGTCGATGCCAACATCACCCAGAAGGACCGCGTCAGCTTCACTATCTACTGGGTTCCCCTGTCCAAAGATAACTTCAATGGCAACCGCGCCTACGACATTTTTCACCACATTCAACTCAATGAAGCGTTAGCCGTTATCTGGGACCACACTATCTCGCCTACCTTCCTCAACGAAGCTCGCGCCAATGCTGCCGGATGGCGCTGGAATGAGATCAACTCCAATCCCCAGTCTCCGGTCGGACTCCCCACGGACTTCATTGAGCAGACCGGCAGTATCACCATAAACTCCTTTGGGCCGAACGTCGGCAGCATCCTAAACCAGTGGACTTATAGCATCAAAGATGTGGCTACCAAAATTCACGGACGCCATACCATTAAGTTTGGCGGCGAAGTCACGCGCCTCTTTTACTTGCAAGAGTGCGTAGGCTGCGGCGTTCCACAGTATCGCTTCTTCAACATTTGGGACTTCCTCAATGACGCGCCGCGCCAACAGAATGGCGGCTTCGATCCGAATACAGGATTCCCCTCAACGCAGCGCCAGGACCAGCGGCAAAACATCTGGGGCTTCTTCATCCAGGATGATTTGAAGCTCCGTCCGAACCTGACTGTGAATCTCGGCTTGCGCTGGTCCTACTTTGCCCCGTTGTACTCAAAACAAAACAACATGTTCCGCGCGATCCCCGGTCCCGGCGCGAACTACCTGACCGGCTTGGTAGTTCGCAAACAAAACGCCTGGGACGCCCAGAAGAATAACTTCGGCCCCCAGATCGGTTTTGCCTGGACTCCGAAGTCGCTGTTCCATCAGGACTTCAGCAATCGCCTGGTGTTCCGCGGCGGTTTCGGTATCGGATATGACGCCATGCAGATCGCTAACTCGGCGAATATCGTCCAAAATCCGGGGTTGATCGTGTTTCCGGCGTTCACCCGGAGCACGCCAAGCCTTTCGAGCTGCGCCCAACCGTTGCCGAACTGCGGGGTTCTTTATGCTGTTTCCTCGAATGTGCACAGTTTCACGGGTTATCCCGCGAACCCAAACGCGATTGCGACTTTCGGCCCTAATGGACTGCCCACCACGGGCTCTGTTGGCGTCCAAATTTTCCCGCAAACCCTGCCCACCACCCTTATCTATCATTATTCGCTCGAAGGCGCATACGATCTGGGTTTCCACACGGTAGCTTCGTTGGGATATCAGGGCAGCAAGTCTAGCAACACCTTCTTCCATCAGAATCCGCTTGCCGTGCCCGCGACCCTGGGCTACGCCCAGAACCCCCAGATCAGCGGCGGAGATTTCTGGAACTTTGTCGGCCGCGCCAATTACAACGCCTTGCTCGCCGAGCTCAACCATCAATTCTCCCACCAGTTCTCGGCCGATTCTCAATTCGCCTTCTCCAAATGCATGGACACGAGCTCCGCTCCGTACTCAGAGCAGCCGTACCCGTTCGCCACCAGCTTCAATTACGGGCGCTGCGACTTCAACGTCGTTAAAGCCCTCAAGATTTTCGGACTATGGCAGCCGGTGTTCTTCCACGGCAACGGTTGGCTCGAAAAAGTGGCTGGTGGGTGGGGGCTTAGCGGCATCTTCAACATCCACTCGGGATTCCCCTGGACTCCCGTACTCAGCGTTGTGGGTGGCAACTTGTATTGCGGGAACTGCGGCTATAACACGCTCTTCCCCACCACCTTCCTGGGAGGCGCGGGTACCAGCACCAGCACTAACGCCTTCAAGACGGTAGCCA
>JBPYDQ010000896.1:0-4438 GCA_051986135.1 Terriglobales bacterium
TCCCCAGCGGCATTCAGAATCGGAACGGCACGGGAAAACATCCACCTTATCTCGCCGTCCGCGCGCTGGACCCGATGTTCCAATACGAGTACGCTCTTGGTCGCAATGGCCTTATCGATGGCTTCCCTCGCCCGCGGTTGATCCTCAGGGTGAACGTATTTTTGAAGCCACGCGCTGCTTAGGCCTTCCGTGTCGGGAACAAAATCCCGGCCGCGGAGGTATTGAATCCCAGTCCAATCCGGGCTCATGCGATAGATCGCATCGGAAGTGGACGTCACAAGCGTGCGGAAACGATCTTCGCTCTCGCGCAAAGACGCCTCCATCCGGGCTCGCTCGATAATATCGGCTGCCTGGCGGGCGAGAAGATCCAGCAGGCGCAACGCTCGTTGATTCGGCTTCTGCGGCTTTTTGTAATGCGTCGAAAACATGCCGAGGGGGGTTCCCGACCGGCTTACGAGGGGAGTGGACTGAACCGCTCGCACGCCAGCCCTGAGCTGGATTTCCAGAGCAGGGGTGCCAACGAATAGGGGGCTCTGTTCCACGTCCTCCACGATGACGCGTTCTCCCCGCTCAAGCGCCGTGCCGCAAACGCCTTGGCCCTTGGAGGTTTCGCCCCAGAAGTCAAGCCACCACTGCGGGAATCCGCGCTGTCCCACGATCCGGAGGACGGAAGGCTCTTTGTCGAGGAGCTGAATATTGCCAAAATCGGCGCCGGAAACGGAGATGGCCACATCCACGATCTCGCCAAGAATCGGCGCCAGGTCGGCTTCGTGCAGGGAGAGCATCGCGAGTTTGTGCAGCTTGGCGACGGCATCCAGTTCGCTCGCCAGGCTCGCTTGACTTTCGCGCAGGTCTTCCTCGGCTATTTTGCGCTCCGTGATGTCCTGCATGAACGAGACAATGTGTTTCTGGTTCGCGATTTCGACCTCCCCAAAGATGTTGACGACCGTGCGAACCTCACCCGATTTCGTGCGCAGTTTCGTTTCCACATCGACAACCGTGCCGCTCTGCCGCAATTCGGCAAGCTGGCGCTGGCGCAGCTTGGGATCAGGGTTAATGCCCAATTCAACAGACGTCTTGCCGACGACTTCCTCCCTGGCGTAACCAAACATGCGTTCGAATGACTCGTTTACGTCAATGATCTTCCCCTCAGGCAGCGTCGCGATCGCGGCGGCAAGGGGAGCTTTCTCGAATGTGATGGAGAACTTCTGGTTGCTCTGCCGCAGCTCCTCTTGCGCCAGCTTGAGGCTGTTGATATCCACGAAGGTAATGACCGCGCCCTCGATCACGTTGTCGAGGGTTCGGTAGGGCAGGATGCGCATGGCATACCAGATCCCGCTCCTGGATTGAACCTCCAGCTCTTTGGGAACCAGCGTGTCCAGCACAGCCCGCGTGTCTTCCGACAGTCGGTCATAGCCCACCAGGTTGGGCACCAGATGTCCCACTGGCCGGCCAACGTCGCCTTGAATCAGGTTGATGATCCGGGTGGCGGCGGGAGTGAAGCGCAGGATGCGAAGGTCGTGATCCACGAAGACGGTGGCGATGCCTGTGCCCGCCAGCAGGTTGTTCATGTCGTCGTTGGCCCGCGAAAGGTCGGCAACCTTGGTCTGCAGTTCGGTATTGACGGTGTACAACTCCTCGTTGACGGATTGCAGTTCCTCCTTCGAGGTTTCCAGCTCCTCGTTGGTGGACTGCAATTCCTCGTTCACCGACTGCATCTCCTCGTTGGAGGACTTCAGCTCCTCGTTGGTTGTCTCCAGTTCCTCATTGGTGGTCTGAAGATATTCTTCCTTGGCCCGCAGTTCCTGCTGCAGCGCAGCGATGCGGGCGGCGGCGTCGGTTGTGGGGCCGATCGCGGCTTCGCCGGCCGGGCCCGTCTCACCTGCGGGCGGTGGTTCCGGGGGACGCGCCTGCTCCAGGATGACCAGGTATAAAGACTCTTCCGAGCTCCCGGCGGGGGTGACAGGACGGATGGTAAGATTCGCCGCCGTCACGTCTCCGTTTGTTTTGACCTGCAGATTCGTGCAACGCACGGTCTCGCGGCTTAGAGCCGCCCGGTGCAGGGCCGGCCCCAGATCACGCCGCAATCCTTCGCGGGCCATCCTGACAATGTTGTTGATGCCAGCTTCGCCTGGGGCGGGCTCGAGGTACAAACCGGTGCGCCCATGGAGGTAGAGGATGTCGCCGTTGGTGGTGACGAGAGCGGCGGCCGGGACCACCTGCTGCAACAGCGCGTGCTCCGTCAGTTCGCGCAGCGACCGTTTCCCTGGGCCGGCCTGCTTCGCGGGCGGCTCGCCGCCCGCACCCGCCGCCAAGAAGGGCGGTAAGAACTTGCCCAGGGCCGCGCGCTGCGCCCCGTGCAAGTCCTCCTTGCGCTGGAACAGCTTCGTCTTGCGGTCCAACACGGCGAACAAGTCCCTGTAACCCGCCACGGATTCGGAGGTGCCGAGAAACAGGAAGCCACCCGGAGCCAAGGCATAGTGGAGGAGCGGGATGATTTTCCTTTGCAGCTCCATGTTCATGTAGATCAGCAGGTTGCGGCAAGTGATCAGGTCGATCCTGGAAAAGGGCGGATCCTTGATCACGTCGTGCTCGGAAAAGATCAGCATGTCGCGGATGGATTTATGGATGCGCAAGGAGCCGCCGTCGGGCTCGGCCGAGAAAAAGCGCGTCAGCCTCTCTGGTGAGACGTCGGTCGAGACGCTTGCCGGGTAGACGGCGGAGCGCGCCGTAGCAATGGCCTGACCATCGATATCGGTGGCAAAGATCTGCACCCTGAAGCTGCGCTTCAACGCCTCCTGACGTTCGGCCAGCAGGATGGCGAGGGAATAGGCTTCTTCGCCGGTGGCGCAGCCCACGGACCAGACGCGAATCGGACTGTCCGGGGACTTCCCAGCAAAGACCTTCGGGATGACCCGTTCCTCGAGGGCTTTGAAGGCTTCCGGGTCGCGGAAAAAACTGGTGACGTTGATCAGCAGGTCGCGAAAAAGGGCCAAGACTTCGGCCGGCGTTTGCTGCATGAAGCTGACGTAGTCGGTCAAGGTTTCGATCTGGTGGACGGCCATGCGGCGCTCGATGCGGCGATTGATAGTGTTCGGTTTGTAGTGGGAGAAATCGTGGCCTGTCTGGGCGCGCAGGAGAATGAAGATCTTTTTCAAGGCGCTCTCGGCTTTGGGCGGGACGGCGGTGGGCTGCGGAGTCCTCGCGGTGGAGTGCGCGACATAGGCGATAATCTGGGCAGCCATTTCGGCCGGCGGGAGCACATAATCCACCGCGCCGGTGGCAATGGCGCTGCGCGGCATGCCGTCGTACTCGGTGGAAGACGGACTCTGGGCCATGACCATGCCACCCTCGCCTTTGATGGCCCGCACTCCCAGCGAGCCGTCGCTGCCGGTCCCCGACAACACGATACCGATGGCCTTCTCCGACTGGTCCTGAGCGAGCGACCGGAAGAAGAAATCGATCGGCAGCCGCTGGCCGCGGGGGGCGGTTGGTTTGAGCAAGCTGAGGACGCCGCCGAGACAGGCCATGTCGCGGCCTGGCGGAATGATGTAGGCGTAGTTGGGATGCACCACCATTCCGTCCTCAACCTCCAAGACCTTCAGCCGCGTATAGCGCCGGATCAGGTCGGTGAGGATGCTCTTGTGGTCCGGCGCCAGGTGCTGCACCAGGACAAAAGCGAGGCCCGGCTCCCTGTCGGCGCGCAGGCCGGCAAAGAAAGCCTCGAAGGCCGCCAGCCCGCCAGCCGAGGCACCGATGCCAACGATGGGAAAGCCTTTGTCATGCAACGCTTCGGAGTCTTGCGAAGGGACGCTCGGACGGTCACCCGAAGATTGGGGAGTCTTCGGCGACGCTCCCTGGGGTTGAACCCCCCGCGGGGGGTGAACCCGGGGCTTGCCGTCGGGTTTGCCGGCCTTCTTCCCCTTGGCCATTCCGCTCCTCCCTGCGGTGCCTCACCCGCACCACCCGCCCTACAGGACTCCAGGTTTCGCGAGCCTGCGAGATATCGGATGAAATAACTAGGGTATATCCTCTCACATCAGTACTCAAAAGGCGCGTGACGGAGATTTTTCAGAATCAGACAGGGATCGCCCAGTTCCTGGGCGGGGAAACCAAATTTCGTGATCCTGAGGCGAGTTGGCGAGAGCGCGGGCGCGGTTGGGAAGCCGGGCGATCCGTCCGAGTGCTCAATCACACCTCGAGAGACCGCTGGTGGTGACGGACGTTATGCCCACTTGGACGTGGAGTCATCTCGGACTTGTGGCGTCATGGTCCAGAGAACGGGGATCTAGAGAGAACATTACTCCCGATAAGTCGGCTTCACGTCACTTGACGGAAAACGCCCAAACCGCCGATCTGATGGCAACGCGGGCGAGAATTCCAGTTCTGGGAAGGTCATTGGCGGGTGCTGTGGCGGATTCCGGGAAACCGGAAGTAA
>JBPYDQ010000897.1:0-11179 GCA_051986135.1 Terriglobales bacterium
CGGCAAAACGGAACGCCCGCTTACAAGCGGATACAGGAGGCAATCCTCAAGCGCATCGAAGCTGGTCAGCTTCGGCCGGGCGATGTCGTTGACTCCGAGCGTGAGCTCGCGAAAATTCATCGCGTGAGTCTCATGACTGCTCGCCATGCTTTAGCAGACTTGGAGCGCGAAGGAACGGTCGAGAGGCGCCGAGGCGCCGGCACCTTCGTCGCCCCGCCCAAGATTCACTTCAATAAACTGATGAGCTTTACCGAGCAGATGGCCAGTCGTGGCCTGACTGGTCTCTCGCGGATGTTGTCGTGCACTGTGGTTGACGATGAACCGGAAATCTCCGCCCGCCTTGCGTTGCCCTCTGGCAGCCGCCTCTTGAAAGTCGAGCGTCTGCGTCTGGGAGCAGAGGAGCCCTTCGCGCTCGAAACCGTGTACCTCTCGGCTGCCAATTTTCCTGCTCTTAATCGCGGGCGTTTGGAACGAGGCTCGCTTTTTTCCATTCTGGACCGCGAATATGGCGTTGTCCTAGCACACTCTGACGAGGAAGTTGACGCTACCAGCGCCGATGGTAAAACCGCCGACTTGCTTTCCGTTGCGCGCGGAGCTCCCCTCCTGCGTATTCGCCAGGTCATTTTCTCCGTTACTGGCGAGCCCACACTCTATGCGTTGGGTCTGTATCGTTCCGACCGGCACACGCTGATGATCCGCCGATTCCGTTGAGACTTCGCGTGACGCTCATTTCTGCGCCGGGGAAGCTCCGGCTTTAGCGCTCGGGAATGGCTGGGCTCGCAACGTTGTGTCACCTTCCCTGACCAGGTAAAACTTGTTGGTTTCCACGTTGTGGAATGTCTGCTCGTCGCCGCTGGGCCACTTCACTTCGACGGTTTCTGCACGAGCGGCTTTGCCCATGCCGAAATGCGCACGCAAGTCGCTCTGCGACAGATAACTTCCGCCCCCTTGAATCTCGCGAATTTGCGAAATCCCACCACCGACTACACGGATACGCACGCCCACGGCGTCACGGTTGCTCTTCGTGCCGATCAGCTTGAAGTTCAGGAATTGGTTTCCATTGCCGCCGCTATTGTGAAGGAGCAACGGTACGTCGCCATTGTTGGCAACCAGCACGTCGATAAACCCGTCGTTATCAAAATCTGCAAATGCCACTCCTCGGCCCACATAAGGAGTCTCGAAGCCCGGCCCAGACTGGCTGGTCGTCTCCACAAATTTTCCGTTGTGCTGGTTGTGAAAAAGTGTGTTGATCTGCTTGTAGTGCACTTCCGGGGTAGCCGCTTCTACTTCCGGGTATACGTGCCCATTGGCAATGAAAATATCCAGCCAGCCATCGTTGTCATAGTCGAAGAAGCCGCCACCAAAGCTGAGCACTTCGCGCGTGGGTACTGTGATTCCTGCCTGATCGCTTACTTCGTCAAAGAATCCTTTTCCGTCGTTGTGCCAGAGGTGATCGGAACTCTTTTGAAAATCTGAGATATAGAGGTCGAGGTTTCCATCATTGTCGTAATCCCCGAGCGAAATGCACATGGCAGCCATCGTCTGTCCCTGTCCGGTGAGCGCCATTCCGGCCATCTGAGCGACTTCCTCAAAGGTCCCATTGCGGCGATTGTGGTAGAGGTAAGCGTCAAGGCCGTCATTGGCAACGAACAAATCGGGCCAGCCATCGTTGTCGTAATCGCCGGCCCCCACTGACAGGTTTTTTCCTTCCGGCTGATAGATGCTGGCCTTCGCCGTCACGTTTGTAAACGTCCCAGCACCATTGTTGTGGTACAAGGCGTAGGACTGCCATGATAAACGCTCGGCGGGCAGCTGGTCTGGACCCCGCTGATGATGCAATAGCGGCGCGCATCAGGCGCGAGAGCAACATAAGACCCTGCATAAAGGTCCAGCCGTCCATCACGGTCGTAATCGAAAAATGTAGCGCCGGAATGAAACGCTCCTGACTCGAGACCAGCTACCCCAGCCCCGTCGGTAACATCCGTAAACGGGCCATCACCGTTGTTGTTGTACAAAACGTTGCGCCCAAACTGGGTCACGAAGAGATCTGGATGGCCGTCGGTGTCATAATCGCCCCAGACACAGCTCATTCCGTAGCCCGTTCCCGGCACTCCGGCTTTGTCGGTTACGTCAGTAAACGTGCCGTCGGCGTTATTGTGATAGCAGCGCATTGCGAACGGAGTTCCCCCGATTGTAGAGGTCTCGGCCGTTGACAAAATAGATGTCCGGCCAGCCGTCACCATCGAAATCTCGGACGCAGACTCCAGGCCCGAATTCTTCCCGATTAATCGAAATGCCATTCGCACCTTTGTAGTCCACGAACTTAATTCCCACCTGCGCCGTGATGTTCGTGAATTGAATTGCGGGGAAGTCCCGGGCAAAGACCAAGGCCTGAGACAGAAGAAATGAAACAAGAGTGAACCAGAACTGACCCATGTGTGAATAGGAATTATGCCCGAAATCGCGTTGCGTTAGTTAATCGAACCTGGCGGCGCTTCCGACTCCGGCCTGCTTCCGACTTTCGAAGGAGCCAACCCAATGGCCGGAACATACTCTCCTTTCAATTCACGGCGCCACCAATTGCCCGTTTTCTTTCTCTCGTCTGGGCTGGCGAAACGGTATTGGTAGAGTAAGGCGCGGAGATAATGCGGGGGGGCATGTGGAAAAGGGTTGCTGCGCAGCAGCCGTAAGACCTCTGGCGAACCCTCCAGGAGTCGCTCCATGAACTCAAGAATCCAGGGATCGCTGCGATAATCGCCTAATGCTGCAAACCACATCTGCCAGTCCAGTCGCGGCTGGTGCGGTGCCACCCAAGGTGGACGCCTAGCCAAGTCGCCTGGCTTGTACTTGAATTCATAGGAAAGCCAGGTGATTCCATCATTGGATCCTTGCACGACAATCTCTGGACGAGTGGTTGTCATCACCGCGAATAGACCATACGTGTTGACGATATCGAAGGGTGCGATCGCACTGATAACCTTGTCCGCAGGTCTCCAATGTACCCCTGAGAACGTGCCCACCATTTCGAAGCCGCTGACAAAAAGCACGCCGGTATAGACGGCCGTACATAGTTGACGCATAAACGGCCGCTCGGGACTTGCCTGCCTCGGAAGATTTGCCTTCGCCATCGTGAGCGATAAGCGCCGAAAGAAGCTGTCATCGAGTAGAAATAGACACAGCATCACGGTGAGGAGGTTGAAGAACGCGTAATTCCCCGTGAGTGCGATGAGCGCCTGGAGCGAAAGGATCGGGAGTGCGGCAGACATTCGGATTCGCCTTGGCGCAAGGATGAGAAATGGAATGAATAGCTCTACGAAAAAGACAAACCCGACCGACGCGCGCTGAAACCACGCGGGAAGCTGGTAGAAATACCACGCAACCGGGGTTGGCAATGGCTGAGTCTCGTAATGCACAGGAAGAGCAGTAAAACTCTGCCAGGAGGGATCGTGGCTCAACAGCTTCACCGCACCCGAAAGGAACATGAGGCGAAACAGCAGCCAGCGGAAAAGTTTAATGATGAGCGGCGACAATCCCAGAAAGATGGCGAGGAATCCAGCTTCGAGAAGCAGGGCGTCCCATTGGTAACCCATGAATTGCTGGCCAGCAGTGACTAGTGATAGATACAGGATGAACAGTGTTACCCGCACCCATCGCCAATCGGCTCCTGCCAGCTGCAACCCGGAAAAAACCATGCCGGCAAGCCAGATAGCACGGAGTGTGGCATCACTGGTATTTAGCCACAACAACGTCGGCACATTCCAAAATCTGGCGGCCCCGAAATATTCTCCTGCGGCACGGAGAAAGCTGGCTGCCGGCAAGATGCCCTGATACCCGATGAGGCCGCCGGCTTGCAGACCAAAGGACAAGAAAGCGGTCAAGTAAATGAAACCAAGCAGGCGCAAGCCCAGCCAACTCGCCCAACTAAAGCTTTCCGCTTCCAAAGGAATTCCCCAAAAGCATTTTGTGATTTGGTAAGCGAGTGAACGATGCTTTGCAATGAACCTATAGGCTCCATCGGCAATCGGTGCCACACCTGGGACTCGTTCGTACGCCCATAGCCAGCAGCTCTTTCCAGGCACCAATGCCAGCAGGCGAAACACCGCATGAGCACCGCTGAACACTTTGCCGTCGGGCAGGGCTAGTTGGACGGCGGCAGCGAACTCCCGGCGGGCAATGTCAGGGAATCGATCGCCCACTTCCTGATAGGGGGCATAGGCTACTCGATCACGGGTTAGGTGCTGCCAATAATCAATCCAGGCGCGGCAAAACGAGCACTTGCCGTCAAAGATAAGTAACGGACGGTCTGGCAATGGTTGGGACATCTCACGGTCTGGCGGTGAAGACACCTAACCCGGCTAGCCGCATTCTCGGGCTTGTTTGAGCAGCAACTCACGCTCACGTGCGTTGCGGGTTAAAGAGGCAGCACGCTCGAACTCCACACGGGCTTCCACGAAACGGTTTAGCTTCTTGAGGAGATAACCACGTACACTGGGCAATAGGTGGTAGCGCTCAAGTGAGCCGTCCGCGGTCAAGTCTTCGACCAGCTTAAGCCCTGAGGCAGGACCAAGTGCCATGGAGACGGCCACCGCCCGATTCAATTCCACCACCGGAGAAGGTGCGACCTCGGCGAGCGTGGAATAGAGCGCAACGATCTGATTCCAGTCGGTCTCTTCCGGCGTGCGTGCTCGTGCATGGCAGGCGGCAATCGCACCCTGCAGCGCGTACGGACCCGGCCGTCGATCAGGCTTTTCGGCCCGAACTTCTTCTGCTCGATCGAGTGCTCGGAGTCCGCGATGAATCAGAAGCTGATCCCAGAGCGCGCGGTTCTGCTCGAAGAGCAAGATGGGCTCTCCCGAGGGTCCCACGCGCGCGCGGGCGCGTGAGGCCTGGATTTCCATGAGGGCAACCAGCCCATGCACCTCCGGCTCGCTGGGGGCGAGTGCGGCAAGAATGCGTCCGAGACGAAGCGCCTCCTCACACAGCGCCGGCCTTAGCCAGTCGTCGCCGGCGGTAGCGGAATAGCCTTCGTTGAAAACCAAGTAAATGACCTCGAGAACCGAGGACAGTCGGGCCGTGAGCTCAGCTCCGCGCGGCACCTCGAAGGGGACATGCCTCTCCGCGAGGATCCGTTTGGCCCGAACAATGCGCTGAGCGATGGTAGGCTCGGGGACAAGGAACGCACGCGCGATCTCCTGGGTGGTCAGACCTCCAAGTAAGCGCAGGGTAAGCGCAACCCGACCTTCCGTTGAGAGAATCGGGTGACAGGAGATGAACATGAGACGCAGCAAATCATCGCCAACATTATCATCGAGTGCGGCTTCGAAGTCCGGCACAGCCATCTTCTGCGTCTCCAGCTCTCGACCGATCTGATCGTGTTTGCGCTCGAGGCGTGCGCTTCGGCGGAAGTGATCGATGGCACGATTCTTGGCAGCGGCCATGAGCCAAGCACCGGGACTATTGGGGACTCCTGAAAGCGGCCATTGCTCGAGCGCAGCTACGAGAGCATCTTGTGCAAGATCCTCGGCAAGGCCGACATCCCGCACAATGCGCGTGAGAGCGGCGATTAGCCTGGGCGATTCGATCCTCCAGACTGCATCGATTGCGCGATGGGTGTCGGTAGTTGACACTGCTACCGATCACACCATCTTTACTTCTTCAGCGCAAGTTCCACTCTGTGCTTCCTCGCGCTGGGAGTGTTGCTTATCCGAGCGCTGACCATGATGCTGCTATGACTCGGGAGCACAATCCCGCGGGTCGAACATCTGCCGAACCTCGGTCTCACCCTCCCAGCCCGGCCAGTATTTCTTGTGCAATTCCATGAACTCGACCGCTGATTCGATGGCCTCTTGCTTCGATTTCAATTCGAGCTGCGCGTAGCCGCCGATAACCTCCTTGGCCTCGGTGAATGGCCCATCGATTACCGTGACTCTTCCCCCGGAAAGGCGAACTCGAGCCCCCTGCGAGGTTGGCCCGAGACCTCCGTTGCCGAGCATGACCCCATTCTTGGCCGCCTCATCCGCGGCCTTGGTAATCGCTTCGATCAACGCTTTGGGAGGAGGACCCTGATCCTCGGTGTGTTTGACAATCATCATAAATCGCATGTTATGTCTCCTTTATGATTTGGGCTATGAGCCGACTGCTCGGCTTTTCTTCAGCGAGCGAAGCCGGACTCTGTCTACTGGTCGAACGAGAAGCACTAAAATCGTACACGTAAAATTATTTTGGGCACTGTCGCTAGCGTTTCTTGGCGGCTATCTGAGCGCTTATCCGTGCCTCCTGTTCCCGGAGTTCAGGAGTAAACTCCGCACCGAAGTCTTCCGCCTCGCCTACTTGCCGAATTTCGACTTCGGATTCGCCCTCGAAGGGACAAGGACAGCGCTTGACCCACTCTACGGCCTCTTCCATGGACCGCACCTGCCATAGCCAAAAGCCGGCGATCAGCTCTTTGGCCTCGGTAAACGGTCCATCAATTACCGTCCGTTTCTCTCCCGAGAACCGGACGCGCTTGCCTTTCGAGCTGGGCAGGAGCCCCTCGGCGGCGAGCAATATACCGGCTTTCACCAGTTCTTCGTTGAATCTGCCCATCTCGGCAAGCAGCTTTTGCTCCGGCATCACGCCTGCCTCCGAGTCCTTGTTAGCTTTTACGATCACCATGCATCGCATCGTTAAGGCTCCTTCCAGTTGGAATTTATCTGACCTCTATTTCTACGTCGAACGGCTGCTCGCCAGATCGACAGGTCGCCAATCTTTTTAAGTGGGTCGATTGACATGACGGTGAAGTTATTACGCTACAGTCGAGTTCCGGTCCTCAACCAGCAGCGGAGCCAAGGTGATACGAACATGCGCTTGCGGACACCGGCAGACAGCGCTGCTGACGGGCGGCATGGCTTTCGAAAACTTAGGCCCGGTGCTGTTCCCCGAACTGGAGATCACACGCCCGATTCTTCATGTTTCCACTCGAGGCCGCTGAAAATCATGCCACCGCGACCATGGCGGCGGGTCCAGCGACCACCTACCAGATGAAGGTTGTTGACTGGGGTGCGTGCACCAGGCGACGGGGATTGGAACTGTTCAAATTGTTGTCTCATCCATAAATAGCCCAGCGTAGTCCTCCCAGGATGCCACGGCTGATCTACCTGCCTTGTATGCCTTGTAGGGGCATGTAGTGATTTCGCAAAAAAGAAGATAGAGTGTAGCGCGCACAGTTTCGAGGAAACGACCTGTCTCGAGATCAGGTCAGGCTGTCCAATGCTGAAGTTGATCTACGCTCGGGCGCAGGATGGTAATCGCAGAGAGAATGGATAACTCACACGGACAGCCCGCCTAATGATTCAAGCTGCCAAAAGCATTCTCCTGGTCGTGAGCGCGCTTTTTCCTATTGTTGATCCAATCGGTGGAAGCCCGATCTTCCTCTCGCTGACCAGAGATTACACTCCGCAGACGCGACGAATACTGGCGCGCAGCATCGCCGTCAACAGCTTCATATTGCTGGTCGCCTCCTTTGCCATCGGGTCGCATGTGCTCTCATTCTTTGGTATTTCGCTTCCGGTAGTGCAAATAGGCGGCGGGCTCATCGTCATTTCAATCGGTTGGGCGCTGCTGGAACAGAAAGATGAGGATGATCGAGGCGCAGTCGGTCGGACCGTCAGCAGCGCCGATGGTCGAAAGGATGCGTTTTACCCGCTGACATTGCCCCTAACCGTGGGCCCTGGCTCGATCTCGGTTGCCATCACTTTGGGTGCGAACCAACCGCGCCGCTTGGGAGCCAACCCGATAGCAATTCTCGCTGCGGCGATCGGCTTCGCGGTCGTAGCGGCAACCATCTATCTGTGCTACGCCTTTGCAGATCGCTTGTCGAAAATGATAGGTCCTACCGGCATGAAAGTAATTCTCAAACTCACAGCCTTCCTGCTGGTATGCATCGGCGTGCAGATCCTGTGGAATGGCGCAAGCCAACTGATCAGTTCTTTGTTCTCACTCCGGGTTTAATCACGAGGTCTCCGGCTGAGGGCCAGTTTAGCCACCGTCCGATGCCGAGCGGCGCAGCAAGCCTACGCGAACGGCTGGTGAGGCATCCTCCACCATTTTTGAACTCAACCGGAAACCGGGGCCGTTTGATCGCGCAGTGGGCTTCCGCAGTACGGACAGTAAATATCATGCATCTCCACGGCCCTCTGGCATTGCGGACAATTGGGGCTCAGTTTGTAGCTGCAGTGAGGACAGAAGCTGAAGCCGGTTTGCACCCCATGTCCGCATTGTGGACAGATGTTTCGCGCTGATTGCCGCAGCAAGAAATAGAGAATGATGCCTAATGCATTTGGAATGACAATGGCCAAAATCGTCCAAAGGGTCGGGCTCATGCCGCGGCGTTTTGCGTCGCGGTTTATATAGCCGATTAACAGCAAGTAACAAGCCCCCAGGATACCCGCCAGAAGGCCTAGCGGCAGTCGCGCCCAGTCCGGTAGAGGATCGGGCGGGCGGGACGCAGCCATATTAAAAAACCATGGCGCGGCGACAAACACAACTCCTGCCAGCACCCACGCCCACTTCGGAACAACCTTGATCTCCACCGACAATCCGGTTTGAGCCTTGTCTTTCGCTAGCATAAATTCGCCCATTCTCTCGCTATCCTGCCGCGATCGCTAACCGTGGTTGGATGGGTGCGTGCCGCGCACCAGCAACAACACACTTACGACCAGGGCCGGAACAATAGAGAAGAACACGAAACCCGCCTGCCAAACTGCGCTGGACATGCCGGCCCGCTCTCCCATCCACGCAAACACCCGCCACAAAAGCGGCAAGGTCAGGGTCGCGGAAAAGCCCGCGCCCAGGCATGCCATTCCGACTAGCCACATGCGCTCCCGGGTCTCCCGAAGCCTGGCGGCATGAAAGCGCACCCGCATTTGCGTAGCTCGCACCAGGCGGGCATCAGCGGCTACGGGCAGGGAGCGCAATGCGCGAACCATCCGGTGTGCTGCTTCCCGATAGTCACGACAAGCTCCGCACTCTTCCAGATGAGCCCGTAGCCAGGTTTGCTGCGTACCCGAGAGACCGTTCCCCAGAGCGATCAGTTCGCGTGCCTCGTCATGTATATCCCGCCTCACGCCCCTGCTCCCTGCAACCGCGACAGCAGCATGTTCAATCCGCGATACAGCCGTGACTTCACTGTTCCCAGCCTCACTCCGGTCACTGTGGCAATTTCTTCCAAAGCCAATCCTTCCTGAAAACGCAGCACAATGGTCTCCCGGTAGCCGGTCGGGATGCTGACTAGAGCCGCACTGATCCGTTCGGCCTGCTCGTGCTCGGCCGCAACTTCCCAGGCCAGCGGCCGCGGGTCCGCCAGCTCCAATGGGGCGTGCTCTTCCTTGTCCATGAGCTCATCCAGGCTGACTGGACTTTTTCTCCGTAAATAATCGATGCTCAGATTTCTCGCCACCGCATAGAGCCAAGTGCTGAATTCGTGCTTTCCATCGTACTGATAGCCGCGCTCCAGCACGCGAATCCAGGTCTCCTGGAAGAGGTCCTCCGCCAGCTCACGATTCCCGACCAGATACACCAGATAACGCAGCAGCCGATGCTGATACTGCTCGATGAGGCGGTCGAGCAGGTCGGGATCGCGCTGGCGCAGACCGCGAGCTATTGCGCTGGCCTCGGACTCCATACCCATCACGAAGTAATAAGCTGCGGCGTTCATGCTACTGGATATACGGGTCAGTGCCTAAAAAAGATGCCCTGTGACAGCAGAAAGAATGTGCCGTCCGGCTATCACACCTGACATGCCTGGGCCGCATTCTGCGGCAGCTGGGATGGAGCTCTGCCAACGCCTTAGCGGACAGGCGCTGGAGCCTGACGAAGGCAAGATCCGACGGCGGATACAGGAGCGCTGGCGGGAGTTAAAAAAAGAGCCCAAAAGCGAGAGCCGCACGATCGTCTTCATAGATGAAAGCCGACTGAGCCAAAGGCCGCATGGTTTGGGACTTGGTGCGCCAGCAACGCGGGCCTCGGTAGTTGGAGTTTCTGCCGGCCTACACTCCGGAGCCGAACCCGGTTGAGTACCGGTGGCGCATTGGAAGCACCATGAGCTAGCGAACTTCTGTCCCGACAGCTATGGAGCTCAGCAACCATTCTCGCCAAGCACTACGACGGATGAGGCGCCGGTCGATGCTGGTATGCGCGTTTTCGCAGCAGGCAGAGCTGTTTCCGTTGTATATATGTGATACTCAATAAGGTCCGGCTGAGCTGGCCAAGGCCACGGCAGAACGTGATCCGGGAAACGGCTAACGGGACCGTAAAAACCGGTAGGTCACGAAAACGGCCTGGTTGAGGGCGAGGCTCAGCCCAAATATTCGGCACAGGTTTTGGACAACTAATGTCCCAGGTTTGGACACCTAATTGGTGAAGTAAGCGAAGTAAAAGCAGTGCTTGGCTCTTCCGGTTCTCAGCCTAGTCTTGACGTTATTAGTAGCCGTCCCATGACATGCGATGAGCACGGTGCTTGGACTGAGCAGGTGACTCGCATCGAGTTACGCCCGTGGCTCCGTCCGACTGCTTCCCTCGCGCTGTCCTGGCTCGGGTGAAGGCTAAAGCTGAGCAGTCAGCAGCCGATGAGAAAGTGGTTGCGCAGCCTGAAGCCTGGTACGCTGGAGTGGTCATGAAATCAACGCCCCTGAACGAACTGAATCCGGAACAGAAGCGGCTGTTTGTGCTTGAGCTGATGCTGCAAATGCAAAAAGTCCATTCCTCAGCCTTTGGACCCGAGATGGACCAATTGCTGAGGCGCTCTCCAGAGGTTCGCGACGTGCTTCTTGAGGTCATTGAGAGTCTGTCATCTACTGAGCCGCAGGGTACGGGCTTCGAGACCAGCGAGGCTGAAACGGACGCCTCAGCCGACAAATAATTGCCGCTCATCGTGGGCGGTGTTTTAGGCCAGTTAAATCGATAGCTGCGGCTAAACGCCCGGTTTGCTTACGATGCTCCCTCTTGCTCCACCCCGCTGATTCCCGCCGCGGTACGTCAATCCCAATTGTTTGGTACATACCGCCCCCGATGGTAACTGGGCGGGCAGTTCACTCACCCAGCCACTATCCGGCACCGTGATTGGGGCGGCCACGAATCGAACCGATGATCAACTTCGCAACCTTGGCTCGGCCTGTTGGTGCGGACACAATCAAGCAAGTTT
>JBPYDQ010000898.1:0-4033 GCA_051986135.1 Terriglobales bacterium
CTGGACCCACTAATCCAGCATTGTTGAAGGCAAAGTCCAAGCCACCGTACTGAGCGACCGCTCTTGTGACCATAGCCTGAACGTCAGCCGATTTAGTCACATCGACTAGTAAGCAGTCCGCCTCACCGCCCTTGTTTTTGATCGATGCAACGGTGTCATTGGCACCAGCAAGATCGATGTCTCCGATGATTACTTTCGTGCCTTGCCGTGCAAAAGCGAGTGCGGTTGCTCTTCCGATCCCTGAACCACCGCCCGTGATCACCACGACCTTGCCAGTCATAAGATCCGCCTTCTAAGCGAAAGTTCTATTGCCGTTTAAAATTGAGAATCAGGTTGCGGTCTATTGGGTGCCACAGAGTCTATCGCCGCTGGATACACCGAGCAACTCGTGAATCCTATCTCACGCGTTTCCCTTTCCTAGTGAATCACGCAAAAGCCGAGCGTAAATTCCAGTTCCCTGCTTCCGAGTAGAGAAGTCGCAGAGAGCTGTACGTTTTCTAGGCGATGCGCTTTACTCGTCCACCTTCGTCCACTTTCCACCTTCCGGTAAGCGGTGGGCCTACAAGATCCATACCATGCTCCCGGAACAACCGGCGAATCTCATCCACAGTCAGGACCTCGTGCACATACGGCCCTTTAAACTTGCCTAACTCCCGGAAGAACTCCTCCATCGTGCCCGCAGGTTGGTACACATCGATTAGTTTCCCCTGTTTCTCGCTAACCCCGGCCCACGCGTGGGACACCTTGCGCGGGATGAAGACGGATTCCCCGGCGCGCACGCGGAATCGTTTATCACCGACCTCAAAGTTAAACTTGCCCTCCAAGACGTAAATCCACTCATCTTGATCGTGGTGCAGGTGGCGCGGCCCTCCACCTCCACCAGTAAATTCAAAAACACAGACAGCGCCCTGGGTGTCCTTTGCAGAAACCTTGCAATCATTCGCTTCGCCGCCGAGCTTGACTCGCTCATCGAATCGGTCTTTCCCCGCGCCGACACTGAAGCCCACAAACATCTCTTGAGTCTTCATTTTCTTTGTTCCTTTCACGTGCCTGATGGTTTTGTCGATCGTTTCAATCAACGTGCGCGTCTGCTCGATCTTCTTTTGCAGAATCTCCCGATGCGATCGTAGGGAATCGACTCTTTCAAAATCAGCCCGGTCCAGAATTCGCTTGATTTGCTTCAAATCGAAACCCAGCTCGCGATAAAAAAGAATTTGCTGGAGGCTTAAAAGCTGTGGCTCTTCGTAAAACCTGTAGCCGTTGTCGTTGTAATAAGCAGGTTTCAACAGCCCTGACTCATCGTAAAAATGAAGCGTGCGGACGCTTATCTTCGACATTGTTGCGACCTGCTTTACTGTATAGGCCATAGCTTTCTCCGACTGAGACCGCGCCAGCTTCTTGAGCTCCTCTGATTGTCGGGGATAACGTAACGTGAGGGTCAAGAAGAAAGTCCGGAAGGACGGGTACTGACCGACCGAAGAAGTGTCAAAGCTCTGTTCTAGGGCTATAATCGCGCCACTTATGCCTCTTCTGCCAGGCACACAGCTGGGGCCCTATCAAATCACTGCCGCGCTTGGTGCCGGCGGCATGGGTGAAGTGTACCGCGCACGCGACGAGAGACTAGCGCGTGAGGTTGCGCTAAAGGTTTTGCCGTCAGCGATCTGCGGGGACGCGGAGCGTTTACGGCGGTTCGAGCGCGAAGCACGGGCAGCAGCAATGCTCAATCATCCGAATGTTGTAGTGATCTATGAGACTGGAACTTACGATAACACCACTTACATGGCGACTGAACTCCTCGAAGGAAAGACTCTGCGCGACGAGCTTGCCCTGGGTGCGCTGCCGATCCGCAACGCGATTAAGTGGGGGATGCAAATCGCAATGGGGCTTGCTGCGGCGCACGAGAAGGGAATCATTCATCGCGACCTCAAGCCCGAAAATGTGTTCATTACAAAAGATGGACGGGCCAAGATACTTGATTTTGGCCTAGCCAAACTTGTCGAAAGAGTACGTCCGACGGATGTATCGACAGGCACATCGGCAACACTTACAGTTGAAACGATGCCGGGCACGCTGCTTGGTAGCGCCGGCTACATGAGTCCCGAGCAAGTGAGGGGCGAGGAAGTCAATTATCGCAGCGACATCTTCAGTCTTGGTGCGATTCTATATGAAATGTTCTCGGGTGTCCGGGCGTTTGCCGGCAACAGCGCTGTCGAAACGCTCAACGCCATCCTGAAAGAAGAACCGGAAGAGCTGATGAGGAGGAGCGCGGAAATATCGCCCGTGCTGTGGCGAGTTGTGGAGCGAACTCTCGCGAAGGATATGCGTGAGAGGTTCCAGTCTGCGGCTGACGTTGCATTTTTCCTCGAGGCAGTCACGCAAGATGCGCTTGTCGCAACCCACGCCGCCGGAACAGGCGAATCAAGAACAGACGTAGTAGTTCGCGAGTTTGTCCTGACAGAGCGCGTTTGCCGGCAAATGGACCGAAGTTCGTTGGATCCGCGAATTATCGGCGGTCACATGCAGTATACCGATAACTGCCTCAAAGGGGATGTGCTCGTATGCTACCTACATGGAACTGGGCTCGATGCCGGTGACTTTACGAGTCTCCTCGAGGGAGCGACTTGCCGCGCGGTTGCGCCCACGCTCTACGGCTTTGAACGGCGGTCGAGTCGGCGCATGCGATTGCACATCGCCGATCATCTCGTAATCCTCCGGGAGTGGTTGCGGCATTTAGTTGACCACGACAACATAAAAGCCATTGTCCTCGTTGGATTCTCGACTGGGGCTGACTTGTGGCTGGATTTTACATGCCGAGAAAAATGCGACGTCGATCTGCCAATCACCGGCCTGCTCGCTTTAGATGCCAACGTAAGCTTTGAAACGTGTTGGGTGACAAGAATTTTAGCCCAACTCGATACTGACAAACCTGCACAAGTCATCGAAAAGTTGCAGACGTTGAGTGCCGGAACAAGAACCTTAAACGAATGGCTCAACGTTCACGAATATCTCGTGCGACTGCTGCAGAAGTTCCAAGGGAATCTGGAGGTGCTGACGCAATTTGCGAAGGAGATTGTGCAGCCGTTTGAAGGGACGGGTCTGGAGGTATTCGCGAGGCGTTTCCGATGTGCTACCTCGGCCGTACCGTACGTTCGGCACATATTCTCAGGCGCGGGTATCCTTAACCCTGAAGCGGAAGCAATCGCCTCGGTAAAGTTGGCGAATCTCGATACTGGGTTCCTTGGTGAAGCGTACTCAGAAGATTCCATTGTGATGGAATACGATGCGGACCATTTCGAGCTTCTCGACCCAGAGCGGCTTAAGAAATACATCGATCCGATTCTCCAGAACGCACCACGCGCGTCCGCAAAGCGCAGCCACGACACGCATAGTTAAGTGTTTGCAGGTCACCAGCAGGGCCCCGATAACCGCATAACTGCCAGAACGGGCGACCGAGTCATCGTGAGTCGCTGGCGAACAGCAGCTTGGAGTTTCCCCTGTGGCTACGACATGGAAATAATTTTGTTGTTTGGACCCGACGAAAAATTGAAAGACCGCTATATTCGCAGGTTTCCAATCTGCCCATAGACACGTCTCACGTCTCAACTCCCGATTGTCGCGTTACCGGACAAGTTCCTTTTGCTCAGACGGCAGTACAATTTGAATTTCCGGACTGCTTTCTCCTGGAACAAGACTGGAGTCGGCATGGCCACGCGCAAGAAGATAGCCCTTCGTCTGATTGTAATTGTCGCCATCGTTTTTGCTACGCTGCTTTTCGTGGCACCAGTTTTTCTCAACATAGACCGATACCGGCCCCGAATTATTTCCTATTTTGAAGAAAGCACAGGAAAAAAAGTGGAAATCGAGCGCTTGGCGCTGACCCTGGTTCCGCAGCCAACCATTCACATCAGCGGCTTCGGAGTGAAAAGTCCTCCCCTATTTCCGCCAAGTTACGTTGTGAAAGTCCCGCAGGCAGACGCCACAGTCGATCTGCGGGCGCTTCTTAACGGTAAAGTGGTGATCACCTCGCTCGTTA
>JBPYDQ010000899.1:0-4575 GCA_051986135.1 Terriglobales bacterium
GCCGTCAGGAACGAAATCGATCCTGCTTTCATCAATGAACAGTATTGGCTGGTCTTCCCTTTCCATGTTTGCTGGGACAACAGCCCCCGGTGCAAGACATGGGCATGCATAAACTGCCGCTGGAGAAGGGTCCGGCGAAGCTGATCGCGGTCAAGTATCCCTCGCAAGGCGGTTACACGCCCGGCGACACCTGGGACCTCTACATCGGAAAAGACAACCGAGTCCAGCAGATGGTCTGCCACCGCGACGGACCCAAGAAACCGAGTATCGTCATCTTACTCTGGGCGGGCCACAAAAAGGCAGGTCCTCTGCTGATCTCAACGGAACACCGCGGCACAGCCGACTGCAAGCCGCTACCGGTCTTCTTTTCCAGTGTGTCCGTCAAGCCGACAGGGTCAGATAACTGGGTGAACGCGCAATAAGAAGTGAGCGGACTCATTCCGCCAATCGATTCCGATCTTCACCAGTCACCGGGCAATCACGACCGTGGTGCAGGAGCTGCTGAGTTTGGGCAGATCGCGCCTGGCGGCGATGTGGATCTCAAGCCGTGGGCGCTCCCCGCGAATAATCGGGCAGTAAAAGTCGGGCTGCGATAGCGCTCCTTGCAGGCGCCGTCGTCCGGCACATCCTCCATGGCAGGAGTCTCGGAACTCGCAAGCCTGACATCCTTCCGGGAGGGTACGTGCTAGCTCAAAGGGCGCCGAGTTGAGAATTTCGTGCCCGGTCAAAATCAAATCTGCCAGCGGCCCTCCCGAACCGGGCCAATAAACACAGGGTTGCGTGGTTGCGCGTGGCGTAAGCCGCACCGTGCTGATGCCACATCCGCCTTTAAGTGGTGGTAGACCTGCCATTGCTCTCACTAGAGGCTCGCCAATGGCGATCACATCGGTCTCCGCAAAAAGTTGCCGAAACCCTTGCCAGTATTGTTCGTAGGTGAGCGCGTAGATATCCGAGCGCACTGCCTGATAGACGTTGATCCGCAAGGGAGCGCCGAAGCGCTTAGCGACTCGCGCAATCTCCGTCAGCCGCAAGTAGTTCGACTTCATCATGACGGCAATGATCGTGATGGGCACGCGTAGCCGCGCACAACGCTCGGCCTGTTGATGGATGAGCTCCCAATTTCCGGAACCACGCTGTGCGTCCTGCTCCGTTTGTGTAGGGTAATCGAGAGAAAACTCGATGTCGTGGAAGGCCCGCAGTTCTTGGTCCCCCAGAACGGCTACACTGTGACCGTTCGAAGTGATGGTGAGCTTGACTGGTCGCGTTCGCAGGTAAGCCAAAATTGCCTTGAAGTCCGGATGCATCCCGTTCTCACCCGTCCCTAGATTCACGGAACGGACCGGGAGGTGTTCCATGACCGACTTGACTTGCTCTAGAGAGAGACGGTCCGCGCGCGTAGGATCACGGTAGCAAAAGGCGCATTTAAGGTTGCACTCATTGGTAAGACCAAGCCCGAGCGCGATGCCGGCATCAGGCGCCAGCGCTGCGGAAAGAGCGGATGACCAAGCAGGTGTCGCGTTGTTCATTCATCGCGCTCCCATAGAGGTGTTACACAACGTGCTAGCCAGTGCGCATAGCGAGCGATTGCAGCGAATTCCCGCCGCCTGCCGAGCTTGCTCTCCAGCGCAAGAATTTGTTTATATTCAACGGTACGAGAAACGTGCAACGGCAGGTAGTCCGCGGCGACACGCACTCCCCACTGAGCAACCATGGTGAGCGACGCCTCTGTGACCATCGCTTCCAGCCCATCCATGGTGAACAAACCCACCTTGCCTCGGTAAAGAGATTCCTCTCCCCAGTTCGCGGTCAGGGCACTTTCCGCTGCAGCCAAGTCGCCCGTTTGGAGAGCCGCCTTCAACACTTCCCCTGCCTGACTGCGCACGAGGATGGACAATATCGCCGATGGACTCCTCATCACACGAGCGGCGCCGCGCAACACAACACCCGGACAATCGATATATTCAAGGATGTTGTGGCAAAGAATTACATCGAACGAGCCGGCGGGGAACAGACTCGGTAAGTCAGTGGCGTCGGCATGCCTGAACGTGACCTGTTCGCTAACACCTGCTTCGAGTGCTGCGCGCTTCGCGATATCCAGCATGGCCAGCGAGGAATCCAGCATCGTCACATGAACACCGAGACGCGCCAAGCGAACGGCAGCGGCTCCTGTGCCGCACCCGAGATCCAGAGCACACAACGAGTTTTGGAACGGCTGTACAGGCAGAAACTCGTGTAAGTTGGCAAAGGTCAGATCCAGGCGCAATCGGCCTTCAGGCGTTTCGAGATAAGCGGCGTACTTGCCTGCGTCGCTCTGAAAGCGACGATCGCTCTTGGCGCTCGTTTTCACGCGACCCTCCAGCGGGCTCGCTCCCCAAGCCAGTCACTCGTCAGAACGAGCCCATAGATCAACAGGATCAGAGTACTCAAGCGAGAATGCGCACTTTCTTTCCCATGATCCCCCTCAATTCGAAGTGAGAAGCCCACGGTCTCTCCCCGGAAAACTCGCGAGGGAACAGGCAGCCTGGTTGACCCGCGTTTCCGTTGTTCAGGGCTGCCGGGTTCCGAGCAGGATAACATCTGAGCCTCACTAGCAGCACAGTCGTTGTATTTGAAGCATGATAGTGCGATCGCTCGGCATACTTGCCAATAAAGACCACGACTTGGTCGAAGCGTTTCGCTTCAACTGTCAATGAGAGTTGCAGAAGTGCAACTAGTTATAAGAAACCGGTACCCACAAAATTGAGGGAACCCCGCTTCGAAAACATCGTTAACGCTGCATTCACGGCGGTGACACAATTTGGTCTATAGGCGCCGTGCCATACGATCTCGTGATCGCTCTGCGCGCCTGCTAGGAGATCGAAACAAGCGAGATGAACCCTTGGTCTGGGACTGCCATTCTAAGACCCCGGAATGAGGTCTTGCCGGCCGAGTCTGGACAAACGCCCGCACGGGGAGACTTTTGCTTGGGCAGGGGGTTAAAGACCAGGGTTGGAATCAGGTTGTACTAACTCTCGATCTGGCGAAAAAAGGTCAAGCTCAACGTTTCTGACCTACGGAAAGGGAACCGATGAAAACTTATTGGAGAATGGGTGTTCTCGCAACGATTTTCCTACTGGTTGGCCAGGGAATATGCGATTTGTGGGGGCAGGAGAACGCTTGGCACCCCTCCGTCCTGCATATTCAGCATTCTGCGACCACTTCGAAAACAGGCTTTCCGCAGTTTCTCTACATGTATCACGTATTGGACGGGGTCAGGTCTAGGGCGGAGGCGCGGGCGCTCACGGGGACCGTTTCGCTTGAGAACCACAGTGCGAATTTCAGTGAAGTCCTGTGGTTGTTGGCCTATTGGGAGGGAGGATGCCCAGTCAATGACCAGACTTTGAGCGGGGCAAATTTTGTTTGGAGCGACATTCTGAAGAACCCCTCGCAGTCGGCCTCCAAGTTTCGGGTAAACCTTCATTTCCCGCATCCCTTGCCGATGACGGGATGCGTGGGTTTTGTTTTTGGCGGGGGCCCGTTGGTTGAAGGCGAGGTTACGATGTCGGCCGATTTGAACCTGACGTACGAACCGTTGAGCTTAGGAACGAACACGGTGGTCGATCTGTCCGGCGAATACTGTTTTGGCCAAAATTGGGGCTGCCAGAATGCGACGACGGACGACGAAAAAGGATTCGGGGTTCCGATCCTAATGCCGGCGGGGCATTTGGTGGAGCTGTATGGAAACATTAGCGATAGTACGTTTGATGGGACACAGAACTTCGGGCCGCTTCCGACAGGCGAAGCGTGGGCCGCTGTCAATGATTTTTACCTGGTTCCTGGAGGTTGTGGAAAATTTGGGGAGAACCTCGACAGCCAAGGATTTCCGAATCCGGTGTCGCTTGCGACCCTGTACAGCTGGCTCCCCGACAACTCACTGCACCTGGCAAGCGTGCCCCTGGAATATAAGATTCCATGGGGACAAACCGGCAGAGCAACCCTTCAGAAGCGGGTACAGAGATTCTTTCCCCTTCCTGTGGCGGTGAATTCCGGAGATTGCATGGTTGTGATTTACGGCAGGAAGGGTGACGGGGCAACCGACAACGAAACTCAAATAAAAGGTCTGTTAGTGCCGTAAGACATTCCTACCGACTGGACAGATGTGCAATCTTCAGGTGAGATGACGTCGGGCGGGTCGACCCCAACTGCGGCCGATGGTTCCGCCCTTTCGTGTTTTGAGAGGCAGTAGTGATGGCAAAGACATTAGCTGATGCTGGTCTGTACATCGATACATGCTACCGATTATCAGCCAGTTGAGGCGGCTTTTTGCGTGCAAGCCATCCAATTGGTTACGCAATTGCCGCTTTGATTACGTTGACGCGTTCGAGCAGATCTCCCCGTTCCACTGCGAAGAGTTCGAAGCCGAAGCTTCGGTACGTCTCTTCGTGGACTGTTTCAAAACGAATGGTCTCCTCGAAGCTGATCCTGCGGGCTTCAGTCGGGGTGATGAAGCCCAGGTTCCGTATAAAGAAGACCCGGCTTTCATAGATTGCCTCCTTTTTGATGCGCTCAAGTTCGCTCGTAAGAAACACGGAGATG